>JALYNE010000036.1 GCA_030773375.1 Pseudomonadota bacterium | reverse complement strand
CCCCTCGCCGAGCCGGACCACTCGCGAAAAGGCGTCGAGGACGACGATTCCGTTTTCGCTCGGGCGCGCCACGAGCAAGCGACAATTGTTCGTGCCGAGATCGAGGGCTCCGTAAGTGTGACGATTGGCAGGCCGCCGCAATGCGGGGCCGGCAGAGGCCGCATGGACCGGGCTTGCGCCGGCTTCCTGCGGAGCCGTGGCGGCTATGTGCGCCATGCTCTAAACTCTTATGTTCTCGTTGCCGGCCGCAAAATGCGGCCGTTTGACTTAGCAACAGCTTTATACTCAAAGCCCATTTGGAGCAAGCGGCGCGCGGAACGGCGTTGACAGCTTGGCGGCCCCCACTTATCTCCCGGCCCGCGCTGCCCCGTCGTCTAATGGTAAGACTGTCGTGCGGCCAATGTTTTCAAAAGCTTAGCCCACCCGAGCGTTCCGACTTCGCTTCAGATTGGCGTAAAAGTCGGAATGGCACGGATGAGCCGTTTTAGCAGCAAAAGGCGCGACGGGCAAAGTTACCCGCCGCACCCCTTTTTGCGCTCCACGGCCCGGAAAAGGGCCGTAGCGTTGATTTTAGCGGCTCACGGCGCGGCGCATAATCCGGCGACGTAGAGGCCGATCTGCGTGCGGTGCAGCACCTCGTCGAGCGTCTTGGGATCGATGTCCGCCGGCACGATGCCCTGATTGACCGCTTCCCGCATCACCTCGACCGCCGCCGCGCAATGCTCCGGATGCTGGCGCATGTGATCGGCCGCTATCTTGAGCGCTCGCGCCGGTGCAACCCGACAGGCCGAGCCCGACGCAGGCCAATAGGATCCCCATCTTCATCTTGACCATGACCACCCCCTCATCTTCCGGCCCTCGTGCCGAAAACCTTCCCCTTCCATGAGCCGCGCCGAGGCGCTCACGCCGGCATCGGCGGCGCCGCCAAGCGCGATGGCGGCGAGCAAAGCGAGACCGCTCAGCCGCCGCCGCGTCATGCCGCCTGTCCGTAGAGCGCGGCTTCGCGCTTGCGCCGCCGCACCAGGCCCTCAAGCCGGCGGCCGCCGCCATTGACCCACTTGCCGAACTCGGCCGCCGCGCCGGCATAGTCGCCGGTGAGGTGCTTCAAGAGCAAAGTGCTGTCGCCGAGCCCTTCGGGCGTATGATCGCTGTCGATGTCGGTGCCGCAATTATAGGCGAAGGAGACGAGCGCATCGAACTGCCCCTGGCTTGTGCGCTTCGATCCGATGAGAAAGCGCACGCCTTCCTCGACGGCGGCGATATCGGCGAGGATCCGCCGCTCGGCCTGCTCGATCGTCCACTCGACGCCCGGCCCGATGCCGGGGCCGGTCGCGCCATAGCCGATCGTCCAGACCTTCGCCGGGCACAGATAGGAACGGAGCTGCAGGCCCTCGAATTCCTTGATGAGCGCGATCGCGGCCGCGCTGGCGTGAAGCTGACCGGCGCTCGGCGGCCTGTGGCTTTCGCGCGGGACGCCGAGCCGGTCGAGCAGCGCGTGAACGTCGAGCACTTCGTCCGAGCTGTAGCTTCGGCCGTTGCGTGCCGCCTTAATCGCCTTGAATGTCGGCGTCCTCGGATCCATCATCCACCCCCTCATTGAAACCCAGGCGGTCAAGCATCCGCTGCATGTCCGCCGGCACGCCTTCCTCGACCGTCCGCTGGTAGAGATCGCGAAGCGCCGAGCCGGTGCCGCCCATCACGAAGCAGATGCGGCCGCACTCGGCGATGAGGCGCTCGGCCGCGGACCGCACTTGACGGGTCGCGGCGATGGAGGCGGCCCTCTCCTCCGGCCCGCACATCACTCGCGCACCCCGACCTTGTTGCCGACGTGGCGGACCACTTCGGTCAGCGCGGCGATCACCGCCACTTGCGCCTTGTCCGTCTCGAGCCGCGCCGCCCGCTCGGCGCGGTCGGCCTCGTCCCGTTCCTTGCGCTCCTTGCGGTCGGCCTCGTCTCGCCCAAGCAGCACTTTGACGAGCAGCGCAACCGCGCCGATCTGCGGCACCGCCGTCATGATCTCCCCAAGCGTAACGTCCATGTCCCACCCCCTCACGGGATCCCACGAAAGTAATGTTGCTGGATCCAAAGTCGCTTCCGGGGGAAGCGACGCCAGCAACATTTTCGTGGGCACCCTTTTGCCGGCCCCGCCGGCCTCACTACAAACTCAAATCCCCTTGCTCTCCCGGCAATGGCGTTCCCCGAACAGGCCATCGATGAAGAACTCGATCACGATCCACAGCCGCCGCCCCGCGGCCGCTTCTCGCCCGGTGCGCGACGAAAAGGTTTCGTCCTCGTCGCCGCCGGTCAGCGCGTTCAAAAGCTGGCTCAGCGCCCGGAGCACCCGCCGGCGATAAGGAGCCCGCTCGGTCATCCGCCCGTCCATCAGGCTGGCCTGGTCGCCGGTGCCAACTTCGCCTCGAGGGCTTCGATGCGCTCGATCGCTTCGGCGAGCGCGCCGACGGCCTTGAGGTAGAGCAGACTGTAATTGACCGCCTTCGTCTTGGACTTGCCTTCGCGGCTGAAGGTCCGAGTGATCGGGTTGCCGGCCTCATCGACGGCAGGCACCATGATCGGCTCGCCGGCAGCGTCGAGCACGCGGAACTCCCGTTCCTCGAACAGCGGCAGGCCGTCCGCGCCCTTGCGCTGGCGCATCAGCGGCTCGTTCTTGTCGTTGAGCACGGCGCGCACCGCAGGCTCGCCGTCGATCATAACCTGCTCGCCATTGACGAGAACGGGCTCGACCACCGGCTCCATCAGCGGCACGCGCTCGCGCCGGAAGGCAGGCCGCATGACCTGTTCGGTGACCGTCTCGGTGTCGAACGTCTCCGTCACCAGGCCGGGACTGATGAGTTCCGCGTCCTGGGCAATGAGGCCGAGATGCTCGGGCGCGCCGGCGGGCGCGTCCTTCATCCGGTAGCGCTTCAGCGCCTTGCCGAGCTGCTTGACGTCCGCCGACTGCGAGCGCGCCGGCTGAATGTCCTTCTTCAACTTGGCGTCCGAGAGCGCGCCATAGATATTGTTGACGTTGTAGACGTTCCCGTCGCCGCGGATCCGCATATATTCGGCGGAATAGTCCGCGTTGGTGCAGCGCAGGAAGGTGAAGCCGATGTTGGTTCCGCGGTCCGCCATCAGCGTCACGACATGATCGGCATAGAGCGCATTGCGTGCCCGGAAGAAGCCGACGCCGCCCCCCGACGCATTGTTGCTGACGCGCAATCCTTCGCCCGTCGCGCGCGGATTGGTGATGTTGGCGACCTCGGTCACTTCGATGATGCTGCGGCCCATGATGAAGGAGCCGTCGTCGGGATTGGTGTCGCCCACCTTGGGCGGGAAGATCGGGATGCAGATCGGCTTGTAGAAGTTGAACGCGCCCTTGGCCCCGCCGAAGGTCGGGTCGGTGAACAGCTTCGACAATTCCATCACGGTCGAGATGACGCCGTTGTTCGTCTGCAAGAATTTGAACGGCGGCGCATTGCCCTCGCCGGCCGCGCGCGAGCACTCGAAGATCATCTGCGTCTGCTCGGGATTGGTCGACGCGTTCTGGCTGAGCCCGACCGCGCCGCGCTCCTGGCCGAGATAGTCGCGGAAGGCGACGACGCTGTTCGAAACGCCGTCGTCGCCCGCAGTGATGTTGGGATCGTCGGTGTTCTGGATCGCCAGCACGTTGCCGCGCGAGGAATTGAGCTTCAGCACCAGCTCGTAAGTCTTGAGGTCGCTGGTGCTTCCGAACTGCGACGGCGAGTAAGAGAATTCGGCGCCGTGGATCTTGAGGTTCGAGATGAAGCTCTTGACCCCGCCGATCTGCTGATCGCCGTTCGTCCGAACGGTGTCGGTAGGCACCTGGGAGGCGACGCCGCCAGCCGTCTTGCCGTCGCCGAAATAGACGATGCCCGTTCCCTCATCGACGGTCACTTCGCCGACCAGCATGATCTCGTTCTGGAACGACGCGCGCGGCGCGTGCGGCAGGATGCGACGGGTCATTGGCTCAAGGCTCCGTTAAGAGTGAGGGTGTCGGTCACAGGGTTGCCGCCAACCTGAAGAGATCGTCGACCTGGGCTGCGGTCCAGCCCATCGCCGCGGCGGCTTCGATGACGAGGCCGTGACTGCGCGGGATCGAGATGGCGTATTCCCACGCCTCGCGCTTCTCTTCGGTCGTTGCCGTGACGTAAGTGTCGACCTGAGCCTTCAGGCCGAGTTGTCGGATCGCCTTCCGCATTTGCAGCGGCTGAACGGAAGCGGGCACGGGATCGGGGAATGTCTCCGTCGTCTGCGTGCCGTCGAGATTATAGGTTGTGAGCGTACCCATCTCAGCGCCCCTGTGCCGCGATCATGAACAAACCCGCACTAACCGACGCTGCAGGAAATGTTGCCGGCAGAGGCCCGTAGGTATGCGAGGCAAAGACGCAGCCAGACGTTGTTGCCGCGCTCATGCTTGTTGAGCCGAACAGCGTGTGCATCATCGAGGCATCGGCAGCGACGCCGGCCCTGAGGGGTGTGTCTGCGCTGGCAACAAACGCAAGCCAGAAAGGCTTGCTCATCACGCGCTCGGCAATCGCCAACACTTTCACAGCGGCGGTATCGGCGGTGACGGTGCCGGCATCGAGAATGAGCGCGCCGGGCTTTCCGTCCGCTCCGCAGTCGTAAATCCCAAGCCGTATGGCAGCTCCTGCGACGGCAGCGGTTGTGACTTCCATCACAAGCCCTTTGATCGCGATCCCGTAATTGAAGGGTACTCCGATGAGCAGGTTCGCGCTGACCGTGACTGCGTTCGCCGAGAAGGTCATGTTGCTCGGCGGATAAAAGCGCCCGGCAGCTACCTGGCGGGCAATGGCGATCGGCGCGATGGTCGGCGCCGGAGGCGCTGCCCACACTCCATCGCGTCGCAGAAAATCCGTGGTGTTGCTGGTCCCGGCAGGCGAAGGCACAAGGCCCTTGGCACTGGTCGTGAATATGTCGAGCAGGGCCGTCGCCTGGGCGGGGGTCAGTTCCTCGCCGCCCCCGGCGTTCGCAGACGTGCGGCCGAGAAAACGTGCTGTCGTCGTGAAGCTGATTGCCGCCGGAGCATGGCTGTGTCCGACCAGCGAGAAGTCGGCGGGTTCGAAGCCGTCCTCGGTCGCCTTGAACCTGAGGCCCTTGCCGCCGTTGCCGAGATAGGCAAGCGCAGCAAGCGCATCGAGTTGCGGATCGGCGGCTTGCTTGCCGGCGAGCACCGCGACGAGATCGGCCTGGTTGCCGAGCGTGCCGCCGATGCCGCCCCAAACCGCGGCCCCGCCGGACCATGCGGCGACACCGCCCGCCGTCACGCCGTCGCCCATGTAGAGCACGCCGCCAGTCGTGTCGAAGACGATCTCGCCCGCGCCGAGGATGGTGGTTGCGAAGGACGTGCGCGGCCCGTGCGGAATGATGCGGCGCAACATCAGCCCCAAGCTCCATCATCAATCGGTGTGCTGGCGGCGTTCCAGCTTCCGTCATCGACGAGCACGCCGTTCAGCGTCCAGGCACCGTCGTCCAGGATCTTGGTGCCGATCGCCGCCAGGATCTCGCGCGGCGTCACGAAGGCGGCTTCGCCATTCTTGCCGAAGCCGGTCAATCGGCCGCGGCGGAGTTCGAGGCGTGGAAGCGGGGCGAGCTGCTCGCCGCGCGGCACGCGGAGCGCGCGGCCTTCGAGCTCGGCACGCGCGGCCTCCTGTTCCTGCAGGCTGAAGACGATGCGGTCGAGCTGGCGCTCCTGCGCCTCGGCGGGCGCGCCGTTCCCGGCGATGAAGTCCACGTCCTGCGCGAGCGCCGAGCGCCGGTCCACCCGGCAGCTGACGAAGCCCGCCTGCCTGGCGAGCGGGACGTGAAGCACGCCGGTGGCCGACATGCCGGTGCCGGTGACCTGATAATCGTCGCCGAGCGCCTTCGGCGGCGTCTCGTTGCCCGCCGCGTCGATGAAGCGGACCTCAAGGTCCGCGGCGTTGATGAACTGGAAGTCGGCGCCGAGCGGGAACGCCGTCGTCGCGCCGTTGAACAGCTTCGCGACGTTCGTTCTGGAAGTCGAAACCGTCATCTACACCCCCACCGGCTTCCTCTTCGTGGAAGAGGCGCCGGATCGGGGGTGAGAACCGGAGCGGGAACATTAGCCTATCGCCGACGCCCCGCCAAACGGAAAAATCAGCCCTCCGGTTTGGGATTTACCGAACCCGTGTAATATGCGCCTCATCGACTCGAAGTCGAAGGGGGTGAGGGTTGCGGTTTATCTTCCTGCCTTTTCTGATGCTGCTCGCCGCTCCAGGCACGCCCGTCGAGGAGACGAGGGCAATCATGACTAGATATTTCGTGTGCGTACGTGACGCCGCCGCGAAATTTGCTCGCACCAGCTCCGAGGGAGCCGACACGATTGCGGAGGCCGCCATGGGCGCGTGTGTCGCTCGCGAGGAGATATCTCGACGCGAGTACATCCGCGTGATGGTTTCTCAGGTGGGCCTGAGTGCTGGGAATGCCCAGCAGGCGTGGGACGATGAGCATGAGCAGATCCGCGTTATGGCCCGAAGGCTCGCGTTGGCAGCGACCATGAAGGAGCGCTACGACGAGAGCTGCGACCCCTCGAAGCTGACCAACGACATCACCTACGTCTGCTAGTCGTCACTCCGGCGGTGCCTCGAAAGCCGTAGCCAGTTCCGGCGCTCGATCGGGCGCGCCTTCGCCCGGCCGCCACCACAGGCCCTGTCCCTGCTCCTCGGCGCGTTTCTCCATCCGCGCCCAGCTGTCGTAATAATTCTCGTCGGTCCACGCGCGCAGCTCGTCGATCAGCAGTCGCTCATAGGCGAGCCGGCCGTACCAGAGCGTGCCGCCCGGCGTGTAGCGCCGCGCCACGTCGGCTTCCTCCATGTTCCCGGAGACATAGCGGAACGCATCCGCCGCCGTGCCGACCACGGGACCGAGGATCGCCTCCTGGAGGCTGCCGGTCCGCTCGCTCGTTCCTGCGGCGAGGAAGTCGCCGAAGATGCCGAAGCCGCCGCCCTGGAGCAGCGCGCGCGCCCAGAAGCCGCCCTCGAACTTGCCATCCTTGATCTCCGGAGCATCCTCCATCGGCAGCGGATCGCGGCCTTTCACGATTTCCTTCATCTGCACTGCCATGGCACCGAGCATCGTCAGGATGATCGTCCCGCCCACGGCGTAAATAGCCCTGTTCACCGGCCGCAGGCTCATCGCCCGCGCGCCGTGGCTCAGCATCATCGACACGCCGAAGCTCTTGAACAGGAACATGTTGCGGCTCAGCTCGCCGGCAAGCGTGCCCGGCCTTCCGAACGTCATCATCGCCCGGGCGCGGACCGACGCCACCGGCACGGCATAGTCGGTCTCGGTCAGCACCATCGCGTGCAGCCGGTCCGCCAGCTTGGCGTCGACCACGTCCTCGGG
The DNA here is from genome assembly GCA_030773375.1 of Pseudomonadota bacterium. GTDB lineage: Bacteria > Pseudomonadota > Alphaproteobacteria > Sphingomonadales > Sphingomonadaceae > Allosphingosinicella. The sequence continues at coordinate 6,448 of JALYNE010000036.1, read as the reverse complement.
CCGCAGGAAGCGGGCGCCCTTATGCTCGTAGGGCGTCGAGGCGCGGATTGCGTCCCACCCGGCCGCATCGATCCCGTAGCGCTCCAATGCGTCCCTGAGCGGCTTCGAGAGCTGATCCAGCCCCTTGCCGGCCTCGTCCGCCAGATGGCCGAGGAATTCCATGCCGAACGCCCAGCGGCCCGCCTGCGTCCATGCGCTGAGCCCCGATGCGCGCAGCACCCCGTCCGCAAGCCGGCGCGACCATTCGTGGCCGATGCTCTCGCCCAGATAGCGTTGCTGCACCGATCCTAGCTTGGAAGCCTCCTCCGCGATCAGGCCGAGCCGCACCGCCAGCCGGCGGTCGGCCTGGCTGCCGGGGCTCAGGAGCTTGAGGTAGCCCGTCAGAGCGCCCGTCAAGGGCAGGCCGTTGAAGCCGCGCGTCTTCCCCTGAAACCCAATGTCGGTGAAAGCCGATATCGCAGCGGTGCCCAGCATCTGCGCGACGTTGATCGATCGCACCGTGCCGAAGCGGCGTGCCCACTTGGTGCTGACCGGCGCGTTAAGCGCGCCGGAGGTGACCGCATACATCTTCTCGATGCTGAGCCCGCCGGTGCGCGCTTTGTCGAGCAGCGCCCCCTTCGGGTCCGGGTCCAGCTCCGCTTCCTTCATCAGGCCGTCCTGAAGCCATCTCACGGTGGCGGCGGGGTTGGGACCAAGCACCTCCATATGCGCGATGTCGCGCGCCATGCCTTCGACATGGCCCATCATCGCGTCGAAGACGTTGCCGGTGCCGAACTCGGCGTCATAGTCGAACCACGCCGCCGCATCCTTGAAGTGAAGGAAGCGGTGCTCGGCGCGCCGGTTCGCCGTCTTGCGCCCGCCCGCGGCGCCGGGCGCGCGGTTCGCCCACCCCTCGGTGCGGATATTCTCGAACACTTCGCGCAGCACTTCGTTCAGCGTCTCGTCGTCGAACGGGCGCCCGGTGGCATCGTCGATCATCCGGCCCCGGTCGAGCAGCGGCGCGATCTTGGCGCGCCAGGCGTCGAAGCCCGCCGCCCGCACCTTCAGGCTGTCGTGGCTTTGCGGAGCCCAATCCACTAGCTTGCCGATCGCACCCCCGGCGGCGTTGAACCGCAGCCGCAGCTCCTCGGTCGCGGCCCGGAACGCCTCCGCCATCTCGCGCGCGCTCGCATTCCCCGTCTTCTCGCCGCGCAGCTCGCGCACCACGTCGATCAGCCCCGATTTGTCGCGCACCTCGCCGAACAGGTTGCGGCTGTGCCGCTCCAATATCCCCGCCATCTTCGCATGGGCGCGGCCGACGATCGTGCGGCGCACGGCCTCGACGTTGAGGTAGGGCGCCTTGCCATCATGGTCGAACAGCGCCAGCGCCGCCGCCGCGCGGCTCTTCCCCTTGTAGCTCTTCATGTCGGCGCCGATGCGCCTCTGGCTTTCCACCGCGAGAAATGCCTGCCGCTTCGCCTGCCGGGCTTCGAACTCCAGCTGGCGGAGCGCGACCTCGCTCGCCTCCGCTGCCGCCGCGATCGGCCCCATCTCCGCCGAGATGCGCTTGTAGTGCCGGTCATAGGCCGCCTGCGCCCGCTCGCCCTGCTTCTTCGTCAGCTTCCCCTCGGCGACGAGGCCGGGAATGCAATTGCCGAGGCTCATTGTGCTTGCTCCAAAGTGGTACTTTGGAGCGTTGACAAAACGCTCCTGATGGCGGATGCACTAATCGCGGCGATCGACTTAAACGCCCCGCGGGAATTAACGCAGGATTGCCTGCGCTTCCCCGCAGAAGGCCGGGCACCAAAGGCTAAATCGGTCGCCGCACTTCTCATTCCGCAGCCTCCCGCACCGGCGGCGCCATGCAGGCGCGGAGAACCTCCGCCGCCTGCACGTCATCGTCCAGCGTCTCGAACATCTCGGCCAAGGTCATCGGTTCTCCCTCTTCGCTGAAACGGTAGGAGCCCGCGTCTCCCGCCTCCATCGCCATCATCAGGTCGTGCGCAAGGCTGTCGATCTGCATGGCGACGCCGTCGCCGTCCGGATCGTCGAACCGGGCGAGGCTGGCAGGCGGGTCGAGATCGCGGAACGCCGCAGCATCCCTTGCCTGGAGCACCGCGTCTTCGACCGGCTCGCCGCGCGCGCGCCGCATCAGCGCATCGTCCAGCGTGGTTTGATCCATCTCGAAGCCGAGCTCGCGCGCCGTCTCCGCCAGCTCGAACCGGGCATCCTCCTCCTCGGCGTCCGTCACGCGCAGCTGCGCACGCGCCTGCACGTCGGCGGCCTCCTCGGGCTTGTATACCTTCTCGCGCTTAGCCCGCTCGATCAGGTCCAGCACCTGGCGCTCTGTCGGCCGCGGCATCGTCTCCGGCGGGCCGAAGAAGCCTTGCTCCCAAAGATGCTCGCCCATCGCGTCGATCGAGCGCCCGTCCTTCTTCACGATGACGCCGGCGCCGAGCATGAACTTCGGGATGTTGCGGCCCTTGACGAGATCGTGCCCCTCATCGTCGCGGATGCCGCCCCCGTCCGCGATCGCCTGCATTACGTGAACGGGTCCGCTGCGCTTGCGCGGCGCCTTGTCGGGAACCTCGATCGTCGGGCCCGGCGGCGGCGGATCGTCCACCACCACAGCGAAGCCCTCGGCCGCGTCGCGCTCGCGCCACAGCGCCACCTGCGCGCGGGCATGCTCCTCCGGCGTGCCGAACAGGTCGGCGCGCAGCATCGGCAGGTCCGCATCCTCGAGCCAGTCGGGGCGGGCTTCGAACTCGGCGACTGCGACGATGCCCCGATCAACGTCCGGCAGCTCGGGCAGGGCGGCTGCGTCGCCTTCCTCGCTTGCGACCCTGACGGGCGGCGCTTCGTCTCCGACAGCGCGGTTTGCCCAGGCTACGAGCTGGCCGACCGTCTTGTTTTCAAGCACCCGCTTGTTACGCGCGATTTCGTCGGGGGAGAAGAAGCGGGACGTGGGCAGGTCCGGGTCGGCCCGCAGGATATCCTTCCCCTTGGGGCCGGCGAAATGGAGCATGTAGAGGTTGCCCGCCGTCTCCGGCAGCCCGACCTCCCGAAGCCGGCGCGCATTGTCGGCGAGCAGGTCGTCCATGAGCACTTCCTGCAAATGCACGTCGAAGCGCTTCGCCCATATCTCATCGCCGCTGAGGCTCTTGCCATAGCGGTTCCTGAACAGGTTGATCCACGTGGGGCGGATGAACTGGTAGCGGCCGCTAGCGCTCGAAAGCGGGTTCTTCGCCCGGTCGTTGCCGTCACTCTCGGGAATGCGGATGCGCGCCTTCACCTGCGATCGTGCCGGGAGCCGCAGGCGTGACAGGTCCGCGGTCCCGGCGAGCAGCTGGCCGCGCGTCACCGTTTCGCGTGGAACATTCTTCGGCCGCGCCCCGAGCGCCGTCTGGAAGGCCCGGTCGAGCTGCGCCGCATGCGCCTTGTCCCCGGCGCCGCCCGCCTCGAATGGGCTGGTGGCGGCAATCTCGTCCGCCCGCTCGACGACATTGACGGCCGCTCGGTCATCCGGCGTCATGTCCGCGTCGGGCACGGCTCGGCGCGCCGCCAGCGCTTCCGCGCCGAGTTCCAGCCCCTTGGCGCCGCCGCCGATCGCGCCGCCGACCACAGCCGAAAGCCCGATTTCGGTCATCACGTCGCTTGCGCCTCGCTCGACGCCAAGCGCTTTTGCGTCCTGCTGGACGAGCGGCTCCTGCGCGATCGTCATGCCGACATTGGCCGCCGCTTCCCGGCCCATCGCGCTCAGGATCTGGCGGCCGATGCTCAGCGCGCGCGAGCCGTTGCCGGCGATCGGGATATAGCTTGTCGGATCTAAGAAGCCGGCGCCGAGCGCGCCCACCAGCGCGCCCGCCGTCGATCCGTTGCGGAGCTCCTCGTCGGCCTTGGCCATATCGGCGCGGCGCTGCTGAAGCGCCCATTCCCGCAGCGCCTGGCGGGTGTCGATCCCGGTAAATTCGGGCAGGAAGTTGGGGTCGCGCTTCCGCTCGGCCGCCGCCCATCCGAGCAGTTGTTCGGCCTCCTCGTCGGCGACCTGATCCAGCGTCTTGCCGTAGCCGTAGGGCGATGCCGGAGCCGGCCCGGTCCGCCCGAAGCGCGCGCCGCGCTTCATCGCCTCGGCCCTCACCGCCTGCAGCACGCGGCCTTCGTAATTGGCCTGGTTGAGCCCCCAATCCTCGGCCGCGCGCGCGCGCCGGAAGCCGGGACCGATGCTTCCGAAGAAGCCGACCGGCGGCGGCTCCGCCTCCCCCGCAGCCGGAGGCAGGGCCTTGAAGACTGATGTTGGCCCTCCCATCAGCGCGGCAACCCCTCATACGCCGACCGCGCGCGCGGCGTTCCGCCTGACGATTGGGGTCGTGCCTCGTAGGCTGAGCGCGCCCGAGCGGGTTCCCTTCTCGTGGGCGCTGCCCGTGGTCTCGGCTGCCACTGCCGGATGTCGATCAAGGCCGGGGTTCCGTCCTTTGCCATGACGGGGCGGTCATAAGCATCGAGCGCGTGGTAGAGCCCGTCTCCTTCTGTGTTCACGATGCGATAATGCTTCCTGATCTGCTCATAGGTCAGCTGCTTGCCTCCTGCGTAGGCATTTGCGGGTCCGGTACGGCTCGTCAGGTGCGCTTCAAACTGGCGTTGGCTCATATTGTCCGGAAGTACGATCTTTTCGCCGTTCCACTTCCCGAAGCCGCCGATCCTTTCATTGCCGCGCATGCGGCCGCCTGCCGCCATGTGAATGGCCTCGTCTGCCACGTCCGGGTCCCACGAAACCTTTCCCTGCTGCCGGAGCATTTCGGCCGTGATGGCACGCGCGGTTTCGATTACCGATCGTTCCGCATCTCCGCCGAACCGGCTCAGCGCGCGCCCGCCGATATTTTTGAAGCGCGTGACGAGAGCCGCATTCGGCGCAAGCTTCTCATTCGTGGCGAGGGCCTCGGCGCCAGACAGCGCAAGCAGCCGCGCGGGGCGATCCAATGTTGCAGCGCCTCTGAACACCCGGTCCTGCGGGGCGAGTTGCTGAGCGGCGGCGAACGCCCGGTCTGCGCCCATCAGCGTCAACTGGTCGAGCACGGCCGCGCGTCCCTGCGGCCCCTTCGCCATCTGCGCACGATAGTCGCGCAGCATGTCCTCATTGAGATAAACGGGCGGTTGCCCCCGCTCGGCCGCGTCGGCCTCGACCGCGCGGACATAGTTCTGGATGCTGCGCGGGTCGTGCCACTGCGGCGGGGCGATGTTGGCCGGTGTGTTGCGGCGCTTGTCGCGGAGCGTCGTCAGTGCCTTGTGCTGGAACACGAGGTCCGGGTTCTGCTGCCAGTCGGCCGTCCCCTCGATCTTCGCCAGTTGGCCCGTGATCTGCTCCGGCGTCGCGTTCTGAAAGGCGTTGGTGACGAGGGAGCTTGTGGCCGCCTGCCGAAGCTCAAGCGCCTTGCTCTTGTCGCCGCGCGCCTCCGCCTGGGCCGCCAAGGAAGCGAGCTGCGACGGGTCGATCTGGATGCCGGCCCTCGCGGCTGTCAGCGCCTCATCCTCATCCTCCCGCTGCGCCCGCTCCGCCTGCGCCTGCGCCCGCTCGGCTTCGACCCGCTGCCGGTTGACCGCGCTTTCTGCCTGGCCGATCAGCTGCTGCCGCTGCTCTGAGGTGAGAATGTTGTCCAGCTTCCCCGAGGTGAGTATCTCCAGCATCCCTTGCGGATTGCTGTCGATCCCGCCTTGGGTACGCGCGATCCATGCATCCTGCTCGGCGACCGTCTCGAATTTGAGCCTCTGCGCCTCTGTGAGCGGCTGCGTCTTCAGATACTCCCGGAGCGGCTGAAGCACCTCCTCCATCGGCACACCGAGGTCGGTTCGCGCGAGATTGACCCTGCTCTCCCGGACCTTTTCGTATCCGAGGACGGCCTTGTCTCCCCTGGCGCGGAACACCGCGTCCCGCGTCCGCTCCCCGCCGCCCGCTTTGATGCGGGCGACGATCGGCGCGATCCGCTGATAGACCTCCGGGTCCGTTACGTTGGCGAGCAACGCCTCCGCCCGTTCGTCGCGGAACCTCTTCTGCGCTTCCTCGACACCTTCTCCGCCGAGCGGCATCTGCTCGAAGGTCGCGGCCTCGTTTCGCCGGATCTCGTCTTCAAGCTCGATCGCGGCGACCGTCAGATCGGCGGTCTGCGCCTGCTGCCTGCGCTCACGCTCGATCTGCTCTACCCGCGCCGCGCTGTCGAGCTGCGCCTCCCGGACGCGCGCCGCGCTATCCAGCTCCGCTTGGCTGACGCGCTGATAATCGCTTGCCGCGCGCTGCCCGGCCTGGCCGAGGTCTCCGGTCGCTTGCGCCACCGCGCCGCTGTTGCCGCCGCCATTCTTCGGCAGCGGCATCGAGCGGACCTGGCCGCGGCTTTCATAGAAGGGCGGCATTTAATACGGCCCCACGCGCGTCCGCGTGCCCTGCGGCACCGGCATCGTCAGGCCCGAAGGTGGACGC
>JALYNE010000035.1 GCA_030773375.1 Pseudomonadota bacterium | reverse complement strand
CTAAGGCGGCTTACGCCTGCGCCCGAACCAGCTGCGGCGTCTGCGAGGCTTCCGTCGGTGGTCCCAAGCGCTGCCGCCTCGGCCGCTACGCCGCTCGGATCGAGCCCTGCGACCGTGCCCGCTCCGAGGTGCGTCCCAACCCGGTCGCCCGGCACACCGCCGGCCGTGCCGCCGGTGCCGTCAAGGGTCCCTCCGGAAGGGTCTCCCTTGCCCGAGATGGCGCCGCTGCTGCTGGACCCGCCCGCGCCCCCGAGATCCTCGCTGTCCTGGTTCGTCAAAGGCGCCGTGTTGAGGCCGCCCCCGGTGCCACCGCCCTGATCCTGGTCGTGCGTCATGAGGTCCTCACATCTTCTCGGGTCGCCCAACTTCTCGGGTCGCCCAACGCGAGACACGCGGCGGCGGTTCAAAAAAAGGCGCGCGGCAAGCCCAGCTTCGATCGGGAGGCGAAGGGCCTCAATGCCGTCGATCCTTGTCGTGGCTGCTTCCGCCGGGCGTGCGTTGTCCGGCCTGGCCGAGATCACGGCCGCCCGTGCCGCCGGTGCCTTCGATGCTGGTGTCGCTCTGCCGCTGGTGTTCATCACCAGCGCCGACCGGGCCTCGCTGCGGCCCGCCCTGGCCGATCCCGCCAGCGCTGTCGTCCCTTTCGTTTCCCTTGGCCATGGATGGGCTCCTTGTTCTGCTGCCACTTTCTCCCGTCGGAAGTGTAGCACCCAACGCAGCGTGTCTTTTGCCGTTCCTGACGGGGAAGCCAAAGCGGGGGAGCTTGCCCGCTTTGGGATGCAGCTTGCGCTGAACCCACTTCCACCCTTGCATTCGGTGCGGGGTGCCAGTGTCCCGGTTTCCGAATCTTGCAAACTGTCATGCTGAACTTGTTTCGGCATCAAGGCCCGCGGCCACACTGAGCGATGAAGTGGGCCTCGAAATACAGCCCCAGCATGGATAAGTTCAGGGTGACGATCGTGCTTCAATCGACGAACTTCAGAACCGCGACACCAGGTTGGGAGGACAGCCGGCTCGGCGAAACCTATCTACTTTGCGTCTGCCGGGACCTGGTCGCGGGGCATTCCGGAATAGCGCCACGCCTCGAGCACCTGCGACTCCGGAAGCTTGCTGACGCTGGGCTGCGGCAACACCTCGTCTGGTGCCGCCTCCGCGGCAGCAGCCTTGATGAGGGGCGGTGCTGCCGCCAGCGGGCCGGCCGCAAGAACTGCAGCAATCTGCGCCTGGATCGCCGTTTCATTGAGAACAGGAAGGGTGACGAGCTGCGGCGGCTTGGGCACCGGCAGCGGCTCGACGCCGACATAAGCCTGACGGAATGCGGCGGGCGTGCCCCAGCCGCCATTCCAACGGTAGAAAATATGGGCTCCGATTACGGCGGACTTGATGAGACTGGGTGCCCAGTGTGGCAGCACCTGGTGGGTATGATAGTGGGTGGCATGCCCAACGGGGGCGTATACGCGTCCAGACAGCGCCGCCGCAGCGATCCGCCGTGCCCGGACCCACCCGGCCACGGAAGGCGTCCGCAGTAATGATCCGTCGCAGGTGAAGGTGAACTGGCACCCCGAGCTCCGCTCCGATCCTTGGTAGACGACCCCGCAGACGCTCGCCGGATAGGCGGGATGGCGTACGCGGTTCAGCACCACCTGGGCGACGGCGCGCTGACCATCTTCGCTTTCGGACGCCGCTTCATAGTAAATGGCTGCGGTCAGGCACTCTATCGAGCGCATGCGGTCGGTTGCTGTCCGGGTGCCGAAGCTGAACGGGCGCGCCGGAGGATTGAAGCCGTCGGAGACGGGGATGGCGGCGTTCATCGCCATGGCCGTGTCGGGGGCGATCGGCTGAAGCAGCAGCGGCTCGGGCTGAGGCACCGGCGCCTGCGCCAAGCCAGCTGGGCTGGGGGCCGCTCCGGCAGCGGCGACCTGAGGGCGCGTGGCGTTGCCCGCGGGCACGCAAGAGGCGCAGATTGCGAGAAAGCAGAGGCCGAGGGGGCTCCGCCCGCCCAATAAGGCCTGCCTCGCATAGCGCTTCGCATCCGATTTCAGCATGTGTCGGCCGGTTCCCTGAGCATCGATGAGAAGTGCCCAGACGGCTTGTAGCACGACCTGTTCCGGCCCGGGCAGGGGCATTTCCGGACTGTCCCGCTGCGGCACAGAGCAATGGACAGAGGTTTACGCGTCGCCACCAAGGAACCGTCAGGTGACGGAACTCGCGTCTGGCGTGCGGGGTTTCGATCCTGTAACAATCCGAGGAGAAAGCCGGTGGTCGACAGAGATCATGACAGGATCAGGGACACGGATCGGACGACGACGACGGTGGTGCACACGGATGGGGATCGCAGGCGGGGCGGTGGGCTGCTGATCGCCGTCATCCTTCTCATCGCCGTTGCGGCCCTGCTCTTCTTCCTGTTCGGCGGAAACCTCAATCGCGCTGCGGACGAGGTCGACGTCAACGTCAACGTGGACGTGCCCGAAGTGCAAGTGCCGGACGTTCGGGTTCCAGAGGTCGAAGTGCCGGACATCAACGTCAATCTTCCCGAGGTCGACGTGAACGCCGATGCCAACGAGGAGCCGAAGCAGAAATAAAGCCGGCCCGGCTCATGGGCCAAGCTTCAGCCCCCGGCGAAGCGGCCCGTCGCCCGGATGAGCCGGTCGAGAATGCCAGCTTCGTTGAATGCGTGCCCTGCGTCAGGGACGAGGTGGAATTCAGCTTCTTCCCAAGCGTGGTGAAGCTCCCAGGCGGTTCGTGCCGGCGTGCATACGTCGTAGCGGCCCTGGACGATGACACCGGGAATGCCGCGGAGGCGGCTGGCGTCGCGAAGGAGCTGGCCCTCCTCGAGCCAGGCGCCATGAACGAAATAGTGGTTCTCGATTCGGGCAAAGGCCGTTGCGAAGGCGTCACCGGTGTAGGTCTCGGCAAGAGCGGGATCGCGCAGCAATGTGATGGTTTCGGCTTCCCAGCGGCTCCACGCCTTGGCGGCTCGAAGCGCGATCGCGGCATCCGCGCTCGTCAGCCGGCGGCGATAGGCCGTGAGGAGGTCGCTACGCTCTTCCTCGGGGATGGGCTCGAGGAAGCCTTCCCACTGGTCCGGGAACAGCCAGGAGGCACCCTCCTGATAAAACCAGAGGATTTCGGAGCGGCGGACGGTGAATACACCCCGTAGGATGAGCGCGCTTACCCGCTCCGGGTGGGTTTCGGCGTAAGCGAGGCCAAGCGTGGAACCCCAGGAGCCGCCAAAAACAAGCCATTGCTCGGCTCCAATCACTTCACGCAGCCGCTCAATGTCGGCGACGAGGTGCCATGTGGTGTTGGCCTCGAGGCTGGCATGCGGCGTGGAGCGCCCGCAGCCGCGCTGGTCGAACAGGAGGATGTTGTACCGCTCCGGATCGAACTGGCGGCGGTGATCGGGCGAGCAGCCGGCGCCGGGACCGCCATGGAGGAAGATGGCGGGCCTGCCGTCTGGATTGCCGCACAGCTCCCAGTAGACGCTGTGACCGTCGCCGACGTCCAGCTGTCCGGAGCGGTAAGGTTCGATCGGCGGATAAAGCGTACGCAGCGCCGGAACGGCGGTATCGAGCAAAACAGTCCCTCCTTATGTTCAAACTTGTACGTTCACGGCACGGTCGTGCCGGCCCCGGAGCAGCTCAGAAGCTCATTTCATCGTAGATGCGGCTGACATCGCCCTGCCACTCGCCGTGATAGCGTTCGAGGAGGAGTTCGGCCGGCGTGGTGCCGCGCGCCACGACGTCACGAAGCGGGTCGAGGAAGCCCGATTCGTTATCTCCGGCGGCGTTCAGCCGGCCGCGGGCCTTGAGGCCGGTCTCGGCGATGGCAAGGACGCGCCCCCCCAACTCGCGGAGAGTTTCTCCGGAAGGCGTTCTCGCTTTGAGACCAAGCCTCGGCACGTCGTCACGGAGCCGCTGCCGCTCCTCGAGGCTCCAATGCTTCACTTCGTCCCAGGCTGCGCCGAGAGCGGATTGGTCATAAAGAAGGCCGACCCACAAAGCGGGGAGGGCGCAAATCCGGCTCCAGCGGCCGCCGTCCGCGCCGCGCATTTCAAGGAAGCTTTTCAGGCGCACTTCGGGGAACGCAGTTGAAAGATGGTCAATCCAGTCCGAAAGGCGCGGCTTCTCGCCGGGCAAGGCCGGCAGTTCGCCCTTCAAGAACGCCCGGAAGGATTGGCCGGCAGCGTCGATATAGGCCCCGTCTCGGTAGACGAAGTACATCGGGACATCGAGCGCGTAATCCAGATAGCGCTCGTAACCGAAGCCGTCTTCGAACACGAAAGGCAGCATGCCCGTTCGGGCACCATCGGTATCGGACCAGATATGGCTTCGGTAGGAGAGGAAGCCGTTCGGCTTTCCTTCGGTGAATGGCGAATTGGCGAAAAGCGCGGTCGCGAGCGGCTGAAGCGCGAGGCCCACCCGGAACTTCTGCGCCATATCGGCTTCGGAGGAATAATCGAGATTGACCTGGATGGTGCAGGTCCGAAGCATCATGTCGAGCCCAAGGCTGCCGACCCGCGGCATGTGGCGGAGCATGATCGCGTAGCGGCCTTTGGGCATGATCGGCAGGTCCTCCCGCCTTTTGTCGGGCCACATGCCGAGGCCCAGGAAACCGACGCCAAGCTTGTCGCCAGCCGCCTTCACCTGCGCGAGATGCCTCCCTGCTTCCGCGCAGCTTTGGTGAAGATGCTCCAGCGGCGCCCCGGAGAGCTCAAGCTGGCCCGCAGGCTCGAGGCTTACGGTTCCGTCCGGGCCCGACAGCGCAATGACGTTGCCGCCTTCCTCGACTGGCTTCCAGCCATATTCCGTCAGCGCCATCAAAAGGTCGCGGATGCCGCCAGGCTCAGCATAGCTTGGCGCGCGCTGGTCATCCCGGCGGTAGACGAATTTCTCGTGCTCAGTCCCGATCCGCCAAGCGTCGATCGCCTTTTCGCCTTTGACGAACGGAACGAGCAGATCCTCGCGAGTTTCGAGGATCGGGTCGTGCCTGGCAGTGTCGGTCCGGGTCGTCATGGGGCGCCCCTGTAACGGCGGCCTTGCCCAGCCGCCAGTCCGTTTCGTCTTGCTACCGAGCGGCGTGCCGGCCCCAGTCGCCCACTGCAGCCATCCAGAGAGCGACGGCAGCCACGGCGGCGGTGTCCGCGCGGAGGATGCGCGGCCCGAGGCTGACCGGCTTTGCGCCGGCGAGCGCGCGGATCGCGGCGCGCTCCTCTTGCGTAAAGCCGCCTTCGGGCCCGATTAGGATTGCCGCGGGGCTGTGGCTGACCGCCTCGAGCATTGGCTCGCCGCCATTCTCATCTGCAAACAGGAGCATGCGGTTCTCCGGCCAGGTCTTGAGAAGAGCCGCTAGCTTCTGAGGCTCGCCAAACTCGGGGAGCGCCGTTCGCTCGCACTGCTCGGCAGCTTCGACCATGTGGGCGAATAGGCGCTCCGGATTGAGACGGTCGACGATCGTGCGGTGAGTGATCACTGGGACCAGCCTGGCAACGCCGAGCTCGGTGGCTTTCTCAGCGATCCAGTCGATCCGCCCGCGCTTGATCGGCGCGAAGAGAAGCCACAGATCCGGCGCGACCTCGCGAGGCCGTATGTGCCGGCCGACGCGGACGGTGACCCGCTTCTTTCCCGCCTCGGTGATCTCGGCCAGATACTCGCCCGTCATATCGTCGAACAGCTTCACCAGCGCGCCCGCAGTGAGGCGCAGCACCGCCGAAAGGTAGTTGGCTTTCGGGCCTTCCAGCGTGAGAAGCTGCCCATCCGAAAGTCTTTCCTCGACGTACAAACGGGGCAGGTTTGCAGGCGGCCAGGCGGGCGTTGCGGGCATGTTTTCCCCAGATCAGGATCGTGTCAGGCCTCGGGCCCGGATCGGTGACTCTCGAACTCCACATAGAGCCTCGTTCGGCCTCGTCGAGCCACGTCGAGACGGAGCGCCCCGAGCCTAGGTGCCGGGCGAACCATTCTGGTGCTCGACTTGGCTTGAACCACCCGGCTAGTGGGAAGCCGGTGACCGACGCGCAAGACATCGTTCCGGACAGCGAGCGGCGTGGACTGCTGGGCGTGCTGCCGAGGGCGGTGCGGCCTTATGCTTCGTTGATCCGGCTCGACCGGCCGATTGGAGCGTGGCTGCTTTTCTGGCCCTGCACGTGGAGCGTCGCGTTGGCTGGCTTGGGAGCAAATGGCGTCAGCTTGATCCTCTGGTTCGGCCTTGGGGCGTTTGCGATGCGGAGCGCAGGGTGCGTCTACAATGACATCGTTGACCGGGACCTGGACGCCCGGGTGGAGCGGACGCGGCTCCGGCCGCTTGCCAGCGGGCGCGTCTCGCTGAAAGCCGCATGGGCGCTGCTCCTGGGGCTCAGCTTCGTCGGGCTTTTGGTGCTCCTGCAGCTGAAAGCATTGGCACAGGCCGTCGCGCTTGCAAGCCTCGCGCTGGTCGCAGCCTATCCGTTCATGAAGCGCATCACCTGGTGGCCGCAAGCCTGGCTCGGGCTCGTCTTCTCGTGGGGTGTACTCGTCGGCTGGCCGGCTGTGGAAGGAGAGATCGAGAGTCCGGCTCTCCTCCTTTACGCCGGCTCCGTTTTCTGGGTGATCGGCTACGACACCATGTATGCGCTTCAAGATCGGGAGGACGATGCTTTGGCGGGCGTCAAGTCCTCTGCATTGGCGCTTGGTGGCCACGCTCGTGCGGGCATCGCCTTCTGCTACCTCTTTGCGCTGATCTTCTGGGCGGCGGCGATCTGGAGCGTGCGGGCGCAGTGGCTTGCTTTGCTCGCCCTGCTTCCGATCGCGCTGCACCTGTTCTGGCAGGCGGCGACCTTGCGCGAGGCCGATGCCGCCGATGCACTTGCGAAGTTCCGCTCAAATCGCTTCGCAGGGCTGCTCATGTTCCTCGCCTGCCTTGTGGTCGGCACTGCGGGCGCTTAAGCGCCGCCCCATGCTCAGCGTTCTCCAGGCCCAGGCGCGCGCCGCCGCGCTCATCGAAGCAGCAAGAACAGCCGGCGCCGACGCAGCCGACGTCCTTTACGTCGGGGAAGCATCGACGGGCGTTCATGTGCGGCTCGGGGCGCTCGAGGATGTGCACCGAGCGGAGGGCGAGGAGATCGGGCTTCGCTTTTTCGTTGGCCGGCGCTCGGCCAGTGTGTCTTCCTCCGACCTGTCGGACGAAGCGCTGAACGCGCTCGTCGAACGCGCGGCAGCGATGGCTCGCGAGGCGCCGGAGGATCCTTTCGCCGGCCTCGCCCCCGAGGAGCGGCTGCTGCAGGGCCGCGGGGTCGACGTCGACGGAGATGACGGCCGCGATCCGCTGCCGGCGGAACTGAAGGAGCGCGCGCTCGCCATCGAAGATGCAGCGCGTGCCGTTCAGGGCGTCACGAACAGCGAAGGCGCGGGCCTGAGCGCCGGCCGCTCCGTGATAGCGCTTGCCACAAGCCATGGCTTCTGCCGCGGCTACACAACCAGCGGCTACAGCGCTTCGGCGAGCGTGATCGCCGGCGCCGGCAGCGAGATGCAGCGCGACTATGACAGTCACAGCGTACGGCATTATGAGGAGCTCGACGATCCCGAGCTGCTCGGCCGGCGCGCCGCCGAACGCGCTGTAGCGCGGCTCCGCCCGGCGAAGCTCTCGAGCGGCGCAATGCCGGTCGTCTTCGATGCCCGTGTCGGCGGCAGTCTCGTCGGTCATCTCATCAGCGCGATGACCGGATCCGCCATCGCGCGGGAGACGAGCTTTCTTCTCGGCCGCGAAGACGAACAGATCTTTCCCGAAGGAATCACCATCCACGACAACCCCCACAAGCGGCGCGGCCTTCGCTCCAGGCCGTTCGACGGCGAAGGGGTCGCGACCAGCCGGCGGGACCTTGTCGCAGGAGGGCGCCTCACGGGGTGGCTGATGGACAGTGCTTCGGCACGTCAGCTTAAGCTTGAGCCCACCGGGCACGCCGCGCGGGGGGTGGGCGGCCCACCGGGGGCGAGCGCGACCAACGTCGATCTCCTGCCCGGAACGATGAGCATGGACGAGCTCATCGCCGACATCGCCCGAGGCGTCTATGTCACCGAGATGATCGGGCAGGGCGTCAATCCAGTCACCGGTGACTACAGCCGAGGAGCATCCGGCTTCATCATCGAGAATGGCCGGATCGCGGCCCCGGTCGCGGAGATTACGATCGCCGGAAACCTCATCGAAATGTTTCGAGCGCTTACGCCAGCAAACGACCTCGACCAGCGCCGCAGCATCAACGTTCCGACGGTCCGAATCGATGGGATGACGGTCGCTGGTGCTTGAGGAGCTTTCGAACATCACTGCAGAGGCTGGACGGATCGCCCACGGGCGGTTTGGAACCGATTTCCGGCGGTGGGAGAAGGTGCCCGGCCATCCCGTCTGCGACGTTGACCTGGAGGTGAATGCATTTCTGCGCAAGCAGCTGACGGCGCTGGAGCCGGAAGCCGGTTGGCTTTCAGAAGAGACGGTCGACGCCTCGGATCGGATCGAGCGGCGGCGGCTCTGGGTGGTCGATCCGATCGACGGCACGCGCGATTATCTTCGCGGACGCACTGGCTGGGCGGTCTCGGTCGCCTTGGTAGAGGATCGGGTGCCGGTGCTCGGTGTGCTTGCAGCGCCGGCGCGGGGCGAGCACTGGACGGCGGAGCGGGGCAAAGGCGCACGCCGCAATGGCGAGCTGCTCCAGGTCAGCGGACGTACGGCGCTTGCCGGCGCCCGCGTGCCCGCCGATCATTTGCCGAGTGCGGACGCTGACCTCGTAGCGGTGGCCAAACCGAATTCCATTGCGCTTCGGATCGCCTTGGTGGCAGCGGGCGAGGCCGATCTCGTTGCGACGCTGCGCTGGGGCTTCGAATGGGACATCGCCGCTGCTGCCCTGATCGCTAGCGAGGCCGGCGCAACCGTGAGCGGGGTGCTCGGGCAGCCGCTCGCATTCAACACGGCGTCGGGCGAAGCGTTCGGGGTCTTGGTGGCAACCCCGGCAATACACGGTGCCGCAGTTGAACGGCTGCGCGGACGAGCGATGGAAGTCGTTTGAACCGCGCGAGCGGGGTTCAATATCCTCCCACGGGGGCAACCTTGAGGCGAGGAATGTCGATCGCCGGGCAGCGGTCCATCACCACGTCTAGGCCTGCCGCCTCGGCTCGCACTGCGGCTTCATGGTTGATGACGCCCAGCTGCATCCAAACGGCCTTGGCGCCGACGGCGATCGCCTCGTCCACCGCGTCGCCGGCTGCCTGCGGGCGGCGGAAGATGTCAACGAGGTCGATCGGCTCGCCGATATCGCCGAGGGAGGCATAGACTGGCTCTCCGTGGATTTCAGTACCGGCGAGTTGCGGGTTTACTGGGAAGACGCGGTAGCCTCGCGTCTGAAGGAATCGCATGACGCGATAGGACGGGCGATCAGGCCGGTCCGACGCACCGACCAGCGCCACGTTGCGGACGCGCGAGAGAAGGTGGGCGATATCGGCTTCGGACGTGAGCGGCACTGTCGTTCCTCCTGCTTCTGGCGCCTCGGCACAATGTCCAAATAGGGTCAAGACGCGCCAAGCGATGCCTTAGAACGCCATCTGCTTCTTTGGGTTCAGCTGGTCGAGCAGTTGCGCCGCCACGCTCATGAACGGTTCGGCATCCTCACCGTTGGCGGCAGCCGGGGGCACGCCTGCATCCGAGGCACGGCGGATGGCGAGGCTCAGCGGGATCCTCCCGAGGAAGGGGATCGACATCACCCGGGCCGCAGCTTCGGCACCGCCCGATCCGAACGGGTCCGAGACTTCGCCGCAATGCGGGCAGGCGTAGCCGGACATGTTTTCAACGAGCCCGAGAATGGGGACGTCCATCTTTCTGAACAGGTCGATGGCGCGGGTGGCGTCGATCAGCGCCAGATCCTGGGGGGTCGTAACGATGACGGCGCCCGAAGGCTTCCATTTCTGAATGAGCGAGAGCTGGATGTCACCGGTGCCCGGCGGGAGGTCGGCGATGAGGAGCTCGGTGTCGCCCCAGTCAGCCTCGATCAATTGGCCGAGTGCGGTCGCGGCCATCGGGCCACGCCAGGCGAGCGCGCTTCCTTCCCCAACCAATTGGCCGAGCGAGAGCATGCGGATGCCATGCGCGCGCACGGGCACGATCTGCTTGTCGGCCATCTCCGGGCGATCGTTATTCCCCATGATTCGCGGCTGCGAGGGTCCGTAAATGTCGGCATCGAGGAGTCCGACCTTCTTCCCCGTGCTTGAAAGGGCGATCGCCAGATTGGCCGAAAGCGTCGACTTGCCTACGCCGCCCTTTCCGCTTGCGACGGCAATGATCGATCTGTGCACCTTCTCGGCAGTCATGGCGATGCGGACGTCGTTCACGCCGGCGAGCCCGACCGTTGCCGCGCGGGTGTTCCGCTCGAGCTCGGCACGCTCTTCCGCTGAAAGGCCCGTGGCATCGAGGATGATGTTGGCGGTGCCTTCGTTGACGCGAACCCCTGAGACGCGCCCGCTCGCCGCCAGATCGCCTCCACGCCGGCTGGGAATTCGGCCAAGTGCGGCCATGATTTTGTCGGTGATGGGATCCATCGCGCGAGCGATAGGCATATGATCGAGTGACGCCACTGTTTTTCCGCGCGCTCTATTCTTATGTAGGGTCCATGAGGAATATTTTCGGGTGGGGCGCGCGGAACGGCGCCATGCTGAACGAGAACAAGGGTGGACCCTGGGGTGGCGGCGGCTCCGGAGGCGGTGGTCCCCGCAGTCCGTGGGGCGAGCCTGCCCGGCGGCCGCGCGGCAGCGCAGGTGGCAACGTCACCTCGCTGGACGAATTCTTGAAGAAGAGCCGCGAGCGGTTCGGCGGACGCTTTCCGGACCAGGACGGCCGGCCCTATTGGCTTTATGGCTTGGGCATCGCTGTTCTCCTGTGGCTGGCATTTACCAGCGTTCACCGGATCGGTCCTCAGGAAGCGGGCGTGATCACGCGTCTTGGAAGCTATGCCGGCACCATGGGCCCTGGCATCGGCTTCTCGCTGCCCGCGCCGATCGACCGCGTGCAGAAGGTTGACGTTCAGGCGATCCGCACGATCGACATCGGCAGCACCGACAGGAGCAGCGAAAACCTGATCCTGACGGGCGACCAGAATATCATCGATCTCGCTTACTCGGTGCGCTGGAACATCAGCGACCCCGAAAGATATCTGTTCCAGATCAAGGATCCGGAAGAAACGATTCGCGAGGTCGCCGAGAGCGCGATGCGTGCAGTGGTGGCTGGCGTGACCCTCGATGAGGCGATCGGCGCCGGGCGCAGCCAGATCGAACAGCGCGTCGAGCAGGTGATGCAGCAGCTTCTCGCGGATTATAAAGCCGGCGTTCGCGTGCAGGGCATTGCCATCAAGCAGTCCGATCCACCCGCCGCCGTGAACGATGCTTTCAAGGAAGTGTCGGCCGCGCAGCAGCAGGCGCAGTCCTACATCAACGACGCGCGTGCTTATGCGCTGCAGCTCACTGCCAAGGCACAGGGCGAAGCGGCCGCGTTCGACAAGGTTTACATTCAATACAAGGCGGCGCCGGAGGTCACCCGTCGGCGCATGTATTACGAGACCATGGAAAAAGTGCTTTCTCGCGTGGACAAGACGATCGTCGAGGCGCCGGGCGTCACCCCATATCTGCCGCTCAACGAGGTGCAGAAGCGCACTGCTCCGGCGAATGAGGGGACGGCACGATGAACGCACGTCTGATGCGCAACCCGATCGCGCTCGCTTTTGCTGCGATCCTGCTCCTGATCCTGGCCGGCAGCACCCTGGCGGTGGTGCCGGAAACCAAACAGGCCGTTATCGTCCGCTTCGGCGAGCCGAACCGGATCATCAATCCCTACCGCACGGGCACGCCTTTCGGCAGCACGGGCGCGGGGCTGATCGCGCGTATCCCGTTCATGGAGGAAATCCACTGGCTGGATAAGCGCATCCTCAGCGTCGACATGGATCGCCAGCAGGTGCTTTCGACGGACCAGCTCCGCCTCCAGGTCGATGCGTTTGCCCGCTACCGGATCGTTGATCCGCTTCGGATGTATATCTCGGCGCGAACCGAGCAGAATGTGAGCGATCAGCTGCGCCCCATCCTCGGCTCCGCGCTCCGCAACGAGCTCGGCAAGCGGCCGTTTGCGGCGCTGCTTAGCCCGGAACGCGGCCAGATGATGGACAACATTCAGAATGCACTGAACCGGGTCGCGCGGCAATATGGCGCCGAGATCGTCGATGTCCGCATCAAGCGGGCGGATCTTCCGGAGGGCACCCCGCTGACTTCGGCTTACCAAAGGATGGAGACGGCGCGGCAGCAGGAGGCACGCTCGATCCGGGCGCAGGGCCTGAAGCAAGCGCAGATCATCCGGGCCGAAGCGGATGCCGAGGCGGCGAACACCTACGCGGAGGCCTATGGCAAGGATCCCGATTTCTACGATTTCTATCGGGCGATGCAGTCCTATGAAACCACCTTCCTGAACGATGGTTCGGGCAAGGAGATGGGGCGGTCCAGTATCATCCTTTCGCCGAGCAACGATTACCTGCGAGAATTCCGCGGAAGACGATGAGCACCGGCCCCGGGCATTCAAATTCCGTTCAGCCGCAACCCATAGCCTGTCGGTCGATCAAAGGGCCCGTCCGGGCCGGCCGCTCGGGCCAAAAGTATCACGTTTTGAGGAGACCCAAATAGTGCGTTACGTTTATGGCATCACTGCCGCGCTTCTCCTGGGTGGAGCCGCCACAACGCTGACGGTTGGCCCACTGGGCGCTCAGACTGCCCAGAATGAGCCGGGTACGATTTCGGCGGCGACGCCGCGCCCGAATGCACCCATGAGCTTTGCCGACCTCGCCGAGCGTTTGCAGCCCGCGGTGGTCAACATCTCGACCCGGCAGCGGATCGAGGTTCGCAACCAGCAGCAGCTTCCCCCGGGCTTTGAGGAATTCTTCCGCCGCTTTGGCGCTCCGGTTCCGGAGGGGGGTGACGAGCCCACCACCCGGCGGGGCGGTTCGCTCGGCTCCGGCTTCATCATTTCGCCCGACGGCTACGTTGTGACGAACAATCACGTGATCGCACCGGCTCGGAATGGCGCAACCGTGGAATCGATCACCGTCACGCTTTCCAACCGCCGCGAGTATCAGGCGCGCCTCATCGGCCGCGACCCCCTTTCCGACCTCGCGCTGTTGAAGATCGAGGCGAGCAACCTGCCTTTCGTTCGGTTCGGCGACTCGACGCGGACCCGCGTCGGCGACTGGGTCGTGGCGATCGGCAATCCGTTCGGCCTCGGCGGGACGGTCACCGCGGGCATCGTTTCGGCGGTTCACCGCAACATCGGCGCCACGAATTACGAGCGCTACATCCAGACCGATGCCTCGATCAACCAAGGCAATAGCGGCGGCCCGATGTTCGACCTGAACGGCAACGTGGTCGGGATCGCCACCGCGCTTATTTCGCCTACCGGCGGCAATGTCGGCATCGGCTTCGCCATTCCGGCCGAGGAGGCATCCCCAATCATCCAATCGCTCCGGCGCGGCCAGCGCGTCCAGCGCGGCTATGTCGGCATCCAGATCCAGCCGCTCGATGAGGATGTGGCGGCAGCGCTCGGCGTTCCGAAGGACCGTGGGGGCCTCGTCAGCGGCATCACTCCGGCTGGCCCGGCGGCTCGGGGCGGTGTCCAGCAGGGCGACGTGGTCGTTTCCGTTGCGGGGCGGCCGGTCACACCGGACGAGACCCTTGCCTATATCATCGCGCAACAGCGTGTCGGCTCGCGCGTGCCGTTCGAGGTGATCCGCAATGGGCGCCGCCAGACGGTTACCGTGACGATCGCCGAGCGGCCGAGCGAGGAAGAGCTTGCCCGCCTCAACGGCATCG
>JALYNE010000034.1 GCA_030773375.1 Pseudomonadota bacterium | reverse complement strand
GCGTTGCTCGGGCCATGCCCGATCGGTCGATCGTCTCCGCGACAAAGGTAAAGGCGCGATCATCGCTCGGCTGAACGATGACATCATAGGTTTCGGCATTGCCGATCTGGAACTCTTCGACGCTGATCGGCCGCACGTTCTGACCATCGGAGGCAACCACCGTCATTGGAAGACCCGGTATGCGGATGTTGAAGATCGTCTGCGCGGCCGCATTGATGATCCTGAGGCGCACGCGCTCGCCTGGCCGGAAGAGGCCCGTCCAATTCTCCTGTGGGCCGTGACCGTTGATGAGGAAGGTGTAGGCCGCTTCCGTGACGTCGGAGATGTCGGTTGGATCCATCCGCATGCGAGCGAACATCATCCGCTCCTCTCGGGTCATCTCGTCCTGCCGGCCCCCGAGCAGCGTCTGCTTCTGACGATTGAAGAAGCCGCCCTCCTGCTTCAGCTTGGAAATGATCTGGTGCGGGTGGAAGAAGCTCCAGTCGCTGAGCACGATCACATGCTCTCGGTCATAGCCGACCGGGTCAGCCCCCTTGGGGTCGATGATCATCGGGCCATAATGGCCCATCTGTTCCTGCAGCCCCGAATGGCTGTGGTACCAGTACGTCCCGGACTGGACGATCGGGAACTCGTAGGTGAAGTTACCCCGCGCCGGAATGCCGGGGAAGCTGACGCCTGGAACGCCGTCCATCTCGAACGGCACGAGGAGCCCGTGCCAGTGGATCGAGGTGTCCTCTTCAAGCTCGTTCACAACGGTCAGCCGGAAATCCTGCCCCTCGCGCAGCCGGATGAGCGGCGCGGGGAGCACGCCGTTGAGCGTAATCGCGTGGCCGGTTCGTCCGCCCACTGCGAACGGGCTGTGGCCGACGCGGAGCGTGAGGTCCTCTCCGGAAAGGGTTGGCATGTTTGGCGAAAGGCCAGCGCTGCCGCTCTGCGCCCAGGCCGGAAAGAGGCCGTGGATGCCGAGCCCCAACCCGCCGAGCGCTGCGGCGCGAAGCAGCGTCCGCCGCCCCATCGTGAAATTGTGTTGCATTGTTTTTTTCCCTAGGGAGCGCCGGGTTAACGGCGCCCGAACCCGTGAGCCGGAGGCGGCAGATGGTGCCGCCTCCGACGGAGGTCAGTGCTTCATCTGATGGCCGGAATGCTGCTCGTGACCCTTCTGGTCACCCTTGCTGCAGCACCCCATCTTTTTGCCTTCTTTGGCGGCCTTGTCGCAGCACTTCATCGCCATGCCACCTTTGCCCTCGCAGCAGCCCTTATGCTCCTTGCCATGGTCCATGCTCTGGTGCTGGTCATGCTTGTCTTGCTGCTGCGCCGATTGGGCGTTGACGCCGGCGGGTATCGCGATCGTGAGCGCGATCGCGGCAATCAATGTCTTCATGGTTCTTCTCCGTTGATCTGAATCGTCAGTTTCAGGATCGTCAGGAGAATCGGGGAGGGGGCGTTGCCGCTTCTGGCCTGCTGCCGTCGAGGAGGAGCGAGGGAGACGCTTCGGGGGCTGCCGCAAGAGCAACGTCCTTGTCCGCGAGAAGCGGCTCGTAGGCGGGGAGCGCCGTGCAGGCGATGCCGCAGTCGATCATCGACTCTTTCTGGCTGCCTTCCTGTTGCTGCTGTTCGGAGCAATGGCCGCTTGTGCTCGCTTTTGCCTGCGATGGGGCCGCCATCGCCGCGTGGTTTCCGAGCATAGCCGCAGGCGCCAGCAACAGCGCCAGAAGCATCAACAACGAGAAGAGGCGGTTGAAGCGCATGATCGGGAGATAGGATTGTGGGGGAGGCGTTGCAACAAGCCCCTTGACCTTCCAGTTACTGGAAGGAGCAAATAATCTGTTATGAGCACGAATCACGGCTGCTGCCACACACACTCCGCCCCGCCGGCCTCCCCCGAGGCGATCGATCCCGTCTGCGGTATGACGGTGGATCCGGCAAAGACGTCGCACCATGCGCGCCATGCCGACCAGGATTATCATTTCTGCTCGAACAAATGCCGCGAACGCTTCGTGGCACGGCCCGAGATCTTCCTCGAAGGAGCGTCGGCGCCGCCGCCGCCTGCAGCAGCTGCCGACGCCGTCTACACGTGCCCGATGCATCCGGAGATAGAGCAGATCGGCCCCGGCACCTGCCCGCTTTGCGGCATGGCGCTCGAGCCGAAGGTTTTCACGCTCGCGCAAGGTCCATCCGAAGAATATCTCGACATGCGCCGCCGTTTCATCGTCTCGGCGGTCCTGACGGCTCCGCTCGCCGCGCTGGCCATGCTGCGGCACTTGTGGCCGGTGGCCGTGGAAGCGTTCGGCGCCCGCACGCTCGATTGGGTGGAGCTCATGCTCGCCACCCCGGTGGTGCTTTGGGGCGGAGCACCCTTTTTCGTCCGCGGCTGGCAAAGCATAAAGAACCGCTACTTGAACATGTTCACCCTGATCGCGATCGGAACGGGCGTCGCTTGGACCTATTCGCTGGTCGGCGCGGTCGCGCCGCAAATCTTTCCAGCCTCTTTCCGCGACATGCACGGCGGGGTCGGCCTTTATTTCGAGGCTGCGGCAGTGATCGTGACGCTGGTTCTCCTCGGTCAGCTTCTTG
Organism: Pseudomonadota bacterium; assembly: GCA_030773375.1. GTDB lineage: Bacteria > Pseudomonadota > Alphaproteobacteria > Sphingomonadales > Sphingomonadaceae > Allosphingosinicella. The sequence goes on along the minus strand of JALYNE010000034.1, from coordinate 11,334 downwards.
AGCTCCGGGCTCGCGAGCGGACCGGCTCTGCTATCCGGGCTTTGCTCGATTTGACGCCCAAGACGGCGCACCTCCTGCAGGGGAGCAACGAGCGCACCGTCTCGCTCGACCTCATCCGCAAGGGCGATCGTCTTCGCGTCAAACCCGGAGAAGCCGTTCCGGTCGATGGCCTCATCGTCGAAGGCGCCTCATCGATTGATGAGTCCATGCTTACCGGCGAGCCGCTGCCGGTCACAAAGGCCCCCGGCGATCCGGTCACGGGCGGATCGATCAACGGCGAGGGGAGCTTCGTCATGGAAGCTGAGCGGGTCGGCTCGGAGACCATGCTCGCGCGGATCGTACAGATGGTGGCAGAGGCGCAGCGCAGCCAGGCTCCGATCCAGCGCAAGGTCGACCAGGTCTCCGCTTGGTTCGTACCGGCCGTGATCGCCGTCGCGGTGCTTGCCTTCGCCATCTGGTCGCTCGCTGCGCCCGCACCAAGCATTCCGTTCGCGCTCGTGACGGCAGTCTCGGTGCTGATCATCGCCTGCCCCTGCGCCCTCGGGCTCGCGACGCCGATGTCGATCATGGTTGGTGTTGGGAAAGGGGCTCAGAGCGGGATCCTCATCAAGAATGCCGAAGCGCTCGAGCGGTTCGCGGCCGTCGATACGCTGGTGTTCGACAAGACGGGGACGCTGACCCAGGGCAAGCCGGCGCTGGTTGCAATCGAACCGAGAGCCGGTTTTGGCGAGGAGCAAGCGCTGGAGCTTGCGGCTTCGCTCGAAGCGAACAGCGCTCACCCGATTGCCCAGGCGATCGTCGCGGCTGCGGCGGAACGCAACATCACACCAAAACCGGTTGAGGATTTCGGCTCCCTGGGCGGGAAGGGCCTCGTCGGTATCGTCGAGGGCCGCCGGGTGGCGATTGGAAACGGGGCTTTGATGGACAGCGAAGGGGCGGATGTCGCCGCTCTGGAGGAAGCCGCCGCGCATCACCGCGATCGGGGCGCAACCGTGATGTTCCTGTCGATCGACGGGCGCGGCGCCGCCGCCTTCGCAGTCGCGGACCCCATCAAGGAGAGCAGCTCGCGTGCGATCCGCGATCTGCACCGCGAAGGCCTTCGCCTCATCATGCTCACCGGCGACAGTCGCGGGACCGCAGAGGCAGTGGGCCGAACCCTCGGTCTCGACGAGGTGATCGCGGAGGTGCTGCCCGCGGAGAAGGACGCGGTGATCGCGCGGCTGAAGGCTGAGCGGCGTGTCGTGGCAATGGCCGGCGACGGGGTGAACGACGCACCGGCGCTCGCGCGGGCTGATGTCGGAGTGGCAATGGGAACAGGGGCCGATGTCGCCGTCGAAAGCGCCGCCGTCACGCTTCTTGGCGGCGACCTGACGGGGCTCGCCCGGGCGCGGCGTCTTTCCCGCGCAGTGACGGCGAACATCCGGCAGAACCTTCTATTTGCGTTCGGCTACAATGCGGTCGGCGTGCCGATCGCAGCCGGCTTGCTTTATCCCTTCACGGGGCTCCTGCTGAGCCCGATGCTGGCGGCGCTGGCGATGAGCCTGTCGTCCGTGTCCGTAATCGGCAATGCGCTCCGCTTGCGCACACTCGAACTTGAGAAGAGCCGATGAATATCGGAGAAGCGGCAAGGCGTTCGGGCCTGCCCGCCAAGACGATCCGCTATTATGAGGATATCGGCCTCGTCAGCTCGGCGCGCCGCGGCAACGGCTTCCGCGATTATGACGAAAGGGACGTGCACAGCCTTCGCTTTGTCGCGAAAGCCCGAAGCCTCGGCTTCACGGTCGAGGAGTGCCGGCACCTGCTCGAGCTCTACAGGGACCCGGGACGATCGAGCGCCGAGGTCCGCCGCGCGGCGGAGCGGCACATCGCGGATATTCGCGCCAAGATCGCCGAACTTCAGTCGATGGAAAAGACGCTCCATCACCTGATCGATGCCTGCGCCGGCGATGGCGGCCGGACTGTCCGATCCTTGACGAACTCGCGGGCGGATGATCCTCAACGCTTGAAGTTGGGCGGCCGCTTCTCAAAGAAAGCGGCAAAGGCTTCCGCCGCTTCGGGCGATCTCAGCCGTTCGCCGAACAGCGCGCTTTCCTGGCCGATCCTTTCGGCGACCGCGGAGGAACCGTCGCGAAGCAGCTTTTTCGTCAGTCGTACCGCCTCGGGAGGTTTGGCTGCGATCCGCCCCGCAATCTCGCGCACCCGCACATCCAGTGCCTCCTCGTCGACGATCTCGGCGACCAGCCCATAAAGGAGCGCGGTCTCCGCATCGAAGGGATCGCCCAGGATCAGATGCTTTGCCGCGCGCTGATGCCCGATAAGGCGGGGAAGCAGCAGCGAACTCGCCGCTTCCGGCACAAGGCCAAGGTCGACGAACGGGAGCGAGAAGAGCGCGCTTGGCGCTGCCAGCACGAGGTCGCAATGGAGCAGCATCGTCGTGCCGACGCCCACCGCAGGCCCCGAAACACCAGCAACGATGACTTTCGGGAAGGTCGATATGGCTTGGAGGAAATGCGCGACGGGGCGTTCTGAATCGGGCGTCGACGTTTCTTGAAAATCCCTAAGATCGTTTCCTGCGGTGAAGATCCCTTCGCTGCCGCTCAAGGTGACGACGAGGATATCCTCGTCGGCTTCGGCCGAACGAAGCCCGTCGGCAAGCGCGGCATACATTGCGGGGGTGATCGCATTCTTACGGTCCGGGCGATTGAAGCGAAGCTCCAACACTGCGCCCGAGCGTCGCTGGCTGATTTCCCGGGTCATTGCGCCGCCCCTTCCGCGAGGAAGGACCTGAGTTCCAGCCACGCCTCCAGCTTCTTTTCGAAAGGAAGCGTGTAAGCGGGGCTGCTCGACGGGAGCGGCACCAGTGCCGCCGTGCGGGTGCCGGCCAGCGCCTTCATGCCGATTTTGGCCGACGTGCCGCCGTTGAAGCCGATCGCCCTCAGTCGAGGCAGGCTTGCGGCGAGTTCGGCCAAAGCGTTCGGCCTGTGATCGCGGATGGCGCCGTCGAGGCTGCCCTGCCGGGCGGCGGTTGCGACGGAGTCCCAAAGGCCGACGCCGGCCGCCAGAAGCGTCTCGAGCCGCTCCTCATAATCGAGCGGCACGAGGTCGGCCTCGATGACGCCGCTCATCAGGCGCCAGAAGTGGTTGCGGGGATTGGCATAATAGCGCCGACGGGCGAGCGACTCCTCGCCCGGAAGGCTGCCGAGCAGAAGGAGCCGGGTCCCGGCATTCACCACCGGCGGGAAAGAGCGCTTCAGCGGCGGAGGCTCCGTTCGATCCTCTGCGCCGATGCCGGCGCCGCGGCGAGCATCAGAGCCGTCGAAACGGCAAGCGCAGCCCTGGTCGAAAAACGCGGCATAATTCCCCCCGTTCGAAATCTCGCGCCGCCCCCTCCGCCAACGCATCACCGCTCGGGATGCAGCGCTTTTGCTTAGGTTGCAAGGGCGACGCGAGCCGAGCTTGGCATTTCGGCACGAAACCGACGTCATACCCGGTTACTTAGCTTCGGATCTGAGTGGTCTCAGGCCAGAGCGCGTGGCGCCTTCCAGGGCCTATCATAGCAGCGGCGTGGGTCAGCGGCTGGAACGATTGTGACATGCGGAGGGCGGATGGGGGAGGGGATCGACCATATTGGAGCAAGATAGGTGGATTTTCCAAATGCAGAATAAGATTGATCCCATGCCCCAAAGAAGCTGCACTTAGGCCGCGGGGAAGGCAGGTTGATGATGCTTCTTCTTATCTCGACGGCACCAGTCACGCTGCCTACAAGCAAAGTCGCGACCAGAACTCCTTTGGCAAAAAACCTCAATCCTGTATTCTTGTACTCATCGGTACATAGCGCTTCGATCACTTGCACCGATAAGATGGCCAAAGCGGGGATAGACGAACGCATCATGAAATCGACGTTTTCACCGATCTGCCAGAAGGGCATGATCATGAGACAAGCGCCGACGAGCACCAAGGTCATGCCCCCGAACCGGTTTCGGCCCCCGAGCAGGGCTACTGCTAGGAGAAAAGGCAGTGCCTCCAGTGCCTGAAACAGAAAATACGAATTCGGCGTGATCTGGAAGATCCGAAACCCGACAGATGATCCTGCGGCCGCAAGGTAAAGGAGTGCTGGCAGCGTCAGGGCCGTAGCCAAGACCGCAACGGCAGCGTCGGCGAAGCAGATACCCCGTTCAGCGATCGTCCGAAGGCCTGCGTAAACCGCGAAAGGCAATGCACCTAAAAGCCCGAGGGGCGACCACAGGGCCATAAGCGGTAGCAGAACGAACAGCGCAACCACCGGGATCCTGCGCTGGCTCCAAAGCAAGTACAGAACGGCGCCATACCAGCCGGCGAGTGCGTGCTGCGGCACCCAAAAAGCTTGTGTGATGTGAGAAGAAAACTGGATGGAGGCCCACTGTTCGAGGTGGTCCGAGTCTGGTCCCCCGCCTGTCTCACCCGACAAAAACTGCCCGATTACGTCCATGCCGCTGAAGGCGAGGAAGACGGCAAGAGCCACGAGCCGAATTCGGGTTGAACGAAATAGAGAACTGGCCAGGCCGAGAAGGATCGTGAGGAGTAGCGCATTCTGCGCCAGCAAGGCCACATCGGCCGCGGCCGGGCCGAAGCTCTTCCCTGCCAGCGCAGGCACAAGATACATGCCGATCGGCGCGCGAAGTATTTCCGGAACGGCACGTGCGGTATAGGCAAATGGCCAGGAATGTATGGTCATGTCACGCAGAACGGCATCGCGCACCTGCCAATCTACATTGGCATAGAAAAGGCGTCCCTGACCGCCGAGTAGATATAGGATCAACGCGACGCCCGCGCAGACGGCGAGGCAACACACGGTGGGCCCGCCCGCAGCCCACCGCCCGACTATCTTCGAAAAAGCCGCGCAAGCGGCAACAGCAAGCCCGATTCCAAGCAGATAAAGCCACCAGGGTGCAAAGTTGAGGAAACGCCAAAGCAGCAGATTGTCGATGCAAAGGAATGCTACAAGCGCCGTCAGAAGATAGCTGGACTTCACCTCCCGGGCGCCCACCCGAGCCATCTTGTCGATCAATTCGCGTGGAGCAAAAGAGCGTGCATGGTCGGCCACCCCTATCCTCCAAGCCGCGGCGCGTGTGCTGTAGAGGTACTCAGCCATGAGCAAGCCGGTAGCAGGCAGTTACGACGGCATCCGGGTAGTGCGCGGCAGCAGGGCCGCCGAACCTCTTGCAGGTCCAGCGTGAGTCGTTCTGCGCCAAGTCCATGTCACGGGCGACTGGCGCAAGCACCACGGTACCCACGATTTGTGATCTCGCGTTCCGGGCATAAGCTGCGGCGATGAGTGCATCCCTCAAGGTCCGATCCGAGCCTGCTCCGACCACGACCGCCGTCACCACAAGCGCGAACAAGTCGCGTGGCGAAGCCACTCCGGCCAGCCGGTCGGTCGCTCGGTCGACTGGATGAACAGCTGCAATCTCGCTCGCGTGCTGCCCACGCGCATCTTCATGGCTCATCGGCTGCCCCCGCCAAGCTGCCAAGGTAGCCGCGGATGGTTAACAGCTCGTTAGCTTCCAACGCAGTCGAACTCATGTCCGCGAGGTGCCGAATCCTGCTGTCATGGCGCGGCTTGATCCTGGATCAGGCGTGGAGCAGAATGGGGCACCCAGTTCGAGTGCTGTGGCAAAACCGAGGCCCTGCCATCCGGTGCGGGGTGAAAGAAGCTCCCACGACTGCACGCCAGCCAGTTGGACCCTCTTCGGCTACTTCGCGAGCGGCTCCGATGGGAAGGTGATCCGGAGGCAAGGCGCTCCAAAGGCATTAGCGCTGGCCAATCCGATATCCGAGTCTTCGATCACCAGGCATTCGTCCGCGCGGAGGCCCAGCCTCGCTGCCGCGGTCTGATAGGCTTCCGGGTCCGGCTTGTGACGGACGACGTCGCTGCCGGTGACGATGGTGTCGAAGAGGTCTTCTAGCTGATGATATCGGAGAACAGCCGTTACGTTCGCGCTTGACGCTGTGGTGACCAGCGCTGTTCCCCAGCGGGACCGGCCGGTGTGAATGAGCGCCACGAGGGGGGTGTTGACCAGGGTGAGCGGGATCTTGCTTGGGTAGATCTCGGCCTTGCGTGCCGCGACTGCCGCCGCGTCTGCCCCGCTTCGAGCAGCCCTGAGCAACGGTGGCAGAAACTGTCGCCAGTTCCTCCCTAGCGCTACTGCATCGAATGCTTGCCGGGACACCGACACGCCGACTGCCGCGAGTGCCGCAGCATAGGCTTCGTAATTGGCCGTTGCTGTGTCGACCAGGGTGCCATCCATGTCGACGAGGAGCCCGCTAATCGCGCTCATCCGTATCGCTCGCGATACCGGCGCAGGAGAAGACTGCAGCAGGCGAAAAAGCCAAAGCCGCGGTTCTGGGACTGTCGGATCTTGTAGGTGGTGAGCCTCAGGTAATTGACCAGTTCGTGGAAATAAATCTCGCGCAGCCCGTCTTCCCCAAATCTGGCCCGGATCTCGGCCTCGAATGTTTGGTGAAGCTCAGCATAGGCCTGGGACCGTGCAGTGGACAGCTGGATCGCTCCACCGGTCAGGCTGCATGATATGCCTCGATTGAGGGTCTCGTAGCCCAGGTGCAGGGACTGCATCATCTTTGCCCAGTCGATCAGGGGAGAATCGAACACGTTTTCCGGATTGGGATCGATGATGTAGAGGCCACGCGGATGGTCGGGGGCAATGATGACGTTCTCGATCGTCAGATCGCCATGGATGGTCGCGATCCGGCGGTCGCGCAGCTGAGCCTGGAGCCACTCGGGATCGGCAAAGGTGCGCCACTCGCCAAGGTCGTAATGGAGATCGTTGATGCTGTATGAGTCCCCGCCGATGGTATGGCGAGCGAAATCGACGATCGTCGCCGCGTTGCGGCTTACCTTCTCTTCAAGATAGCTGGCGACCAGACGTGGATCCGCTTCGGGCGCAACCGTTCGGGCGTGCAGCGCATCGATGCAGTCAAGCACTTGAAGCAGCCGCTCCCGATTACGCCCGGTAGGCGAGCTGTGGATCACGTCGTAGAAATCATTGGCCGGGGTCACCAGCGGCATGTCGTAGCTATAGACGCTGCCATTGCCTCGATCACCGATGACATCCGCGAGGGGTAGGCTGGGGCCCGCATGGTGCCGCAGCCATTCCGCCTGGATTTTCAGCTTTGCCGCTGCGCCTCCCACGGCGAACTTTCGGATGATGAGTCGCTGATTGGTTTCAACCAGCGCAGTGATCGCGTCCGAGCCCCCATGATAGAATTTGTGGACGATGCAGTCGTCGATTGCCTCCATTCCAAACCCGCTGACGGCCTGGTCCTCTCCGCTAAAAAGCGCAGCGAGGAAGCTTTCGTAGCTCGTGGCCGCACTGAAGCGGTCCCTTTGGGCATTGGGCGAGCCCCGTCCGGATCTTCCATGCCTCAGGATCAGGTTCGCCGCGCGTGAAAAACCATGACTCTGCATCAGCCCGCCATAAGCGAGGATGAGCAGAACCGGAGTGAGAACGAAGATGAACAGGCTGGTCTCGTCGGGGATGGTTCCGGAGCTCGCCAGGCCGTCGGTAAGCGCCCCCAGCGGCTGCTGCAGGATGGCGGCCACCACGTCCAGCACGGGAGCGCCGATCGCCCGGCCGAATGCTGCATAGGCAGCCATATAGAGGCCCCACATCGCCACGGTTCCCGTGACAAACCGCCACCGCAGCAGTGCGCCTCCGAGCAGCATGTCGGTGGTTGCCCAGATGAAATCGGCGATACCAACCCGGATGCGGTTATTGAAGATGCCGGCCGCGTCCCATACCAGCCGACGGGCACGGGCAGAACGACGGACGACGATCGCCAGGCCAATGGCGATGGCGGCGGACGTCGCGAACAGAGCGGCAGTCAGCAGCGCATAATCAGGATTGGCCGAACGCGGGGCCGTTACCGCGATGATCAACGCGAGAACCGCGAGATCCGCCACTCGCTCCCCGACGATCGTTGCCATCACATAGGGGAAGCGGACCTCGTTGAGCCGAGTCACCACGGCTCCGCGAACGATTTCCCCGATCCGCAAGGGGATGAGCGCATTGACGGCATATCCGACGCCGAGGCCGATCAGCAGGCTCAAGCGCCCGGTAAGATAGTTTTTTGGAAACAGAAAAGCCCAACGGGCGGCGCGGGCGCCGTGAGCAACCACCAGCAGCAGCACCGCAATGGCTAGGAGAATGGGATTTGCTTGCAACACTGCCGGCCGACTGTCTGCGTGCGCCTTAGCCGGTGGTCATTTGCTTGCCAAGCCCAGACGGCGGAGCCGAGACTTTGCACGACCCGCTTCGAAATCCGCAGTGGTCAAGGACCCTCACGACCGCTTGACTGGTCCCATCAGTCGCCAGCATCCGGATTCCTCTAAGAGCTTATATCTCCGCTCAATCTCCGCCCCGTAAACGCTCAGCATCATCTGCGTTGTCGGCCCGTGCGCGATTCCGTACTTCGGGATCAGGACATAGTCGACTTCCCGAAACAGCGTTTCCGCTCGTGGATGAATCGTGGAACTGAACGTTCTGTCGGGATCCCACCAGGACAGATCGTGGCGCACCGGAGGACTTCCGGTGAGAACGGGGAAGGGGTTCGTCCACGACAGAGACAGGACCTTGCTCCCGCGGGCTCCGTGTTTATTTAGTAGACGAACACCGTCTCCCCACACGGCAACAAATTCGCGATCGTGTACGACATCAGGTGAGTCGGCCAAGCAGTTCCCGGTTTCGATAACCTTGTTTTTCGCTGGCCGGAACGCTAAATCTCTGACCGGAGTGGCGTTCAACCAATCCACGTCTGCGCCGCCCGCGGCTGGAGCGAAACCCTCTTCGACGATACTTGCGGTATCGGCAGCTATGGGCCTTAAGAAGAGAAGCAGCACTGCTGTCGTGGCCGCAGCGGGCAGCCACGTCGGTGCCTTGAAAATGGGGACTCGGTCGGCAAACAATATGAAAGCGACAAGTGCTGTCGCCGGAAAAAGTGGTACCTCAAGAGCCAGATGGTTCTGCGTCGACAAAGCTACTCCAGCGAGCGCCAAAGCAACTAGGTAAAGTGCTCGGCTGAGATAAAGCTTCGATTGAGAAGCGATAGTAGAAGCTTCCGCAATCATGAATATCAATATCACTTCTGGACCAGTGACATAGGCGATTATCATGAACTGCTGGACTCTACCCACTCCCGGGACTCGTGCCGCCTGCAGTAACTCATCAAGATATGGAAATACTATTCCAAGAGAAATCTGAACGGACGCGGCCAAAATGAACAGAGTTGTCAGCGCCGCAATTCCGTAAACGAAAGGGCGTGAGGTTCTGCGGACGGTGAATGCGCTCGCCACGACCAGACCCAATCCAACGACCGCGTAAGTTGCCTTCGTGAAGAATAACAGAGCCAGAATAACTCCGGTCAGGACGCCGTCCACTAGCGCTGCTCGAGTTCTGTCCGCGTCTAGACGAGGAATGGAGACAACCAGCGATAGAACAGCAACAAAAGCCCAGCTCCAACGGTTGTATGAAGCGTTGAAAGTAATAAACGTTTGGCCAAGCTGCCGGGGCGCGATCGCGAGTATGCCCACGTACAGCGCCAGGAGGGATGTCCACCCGGGGTGAATACGCCGATACCCCCCGAGAAAGGCCAGCATCATGGCAAGGGCAGCGACAATGCCATTGGCGTAAACGGCCGTATAAGCGGAAGGAGGCCCAAAATAGGTCGCTATATAAAACGCCAAGAAGTAAAAGGACCCGATGGGCGTGCTGAAACCCGTGTGTGGAAGACTTCCCTCTTGAATATGAAGCAGTGCATTGAGGTGGATGAATATGTCTTGAACCCAGCCTTCGTAGAAAACGCTGCCCCTCTGAATTTGCAGAGCGAATAAAGACATCACCGCAACCAATGCCGCTAATATGGGCAAATAGGGTTTCTTCTCAGCAGCACTCGCCCAGCCGCGGAGAGAAGACCCGAGAGTGGCGGGATTGATATGCATGAAACTGCTCTTCATCGACATGACCGCTGAGATCCTAATTCGGGTAGTTGTTGCTGATGTGATCCAAGGCTCAACGGGGAGACTCCCAATCAAGCTCCATTGCGAGCGAGCGCTGATCCACTCGCTCCAGTTCCTCTGGAGTGCCGAAGGAGACGTGGCGCTTCGCGCTCACCTTCCCGATCCGCCCCCCTGTTCCTGCCAGCCTGTTGTACAGGCCACTGACGAACAGCTCGTCATAAGGACAGTCCAGGCGGTACGCCTCATACAGCGAAAGAAACAGGGTGGGATCCGAAAATAGATAACAGCCCGCAATCGCATAGCGGCTCACCACCTGCTTTTCGACAGTGCCGATCACCTGCCCGTCCCCGTTCAATTGCGCGTAGGAATAAGCCGGGCTGTTGGATGTGAAGCAGAGCAGGGCTGCATCCAACTGGCTCGAAAGCGCGTCCGCCGTCCTGGACAGTTCAGGACAAAGGAAAGCATGATCGCTGTCGTTGATCGCGACTGGGCCCGAGGTCACTAGCGCTTCCAAACCGATTTTGGCGGTTTCGGCCGCACCGCTGGTAACCTCCGGAATGGAGACGATCCGCGCCTCAGGGTAAAATTCCAACACGCGACGATCGATCGCGAAGTCGCGGACGTGTTCCTCCAGAACGACGAAGGCCATCTCGCGCACTGGCACGGCACGGCGGACGCTCTCGGTGGCCCACCAGAAAAACGGTTTGCCTGCTAGCTCGACGAGCGGCTTGGGCTGCAGGATCCCTTCACGCGCGAAACGCGATCCCCGCCCGGCCATCGGCATCACCATCGCGAGATCAGCCAAGGCGCTTCCCATCCTCGAATCGGGCGATTGCATCGAACGCGTAGCGATCATGCTTGACACGTCGATAGTCCTCGCTCCGGAAGCGCCGGCGGTTCAGCGCATAGCCCTTTGCTGCGCCCAGCGTCTTTAGCGCCTGCGAAGCCATCTTCACGTTTGAGACCTGGTCGTCCTCCCGCCAGGAGATAGGGAAGAACATGACCTTGTTGCCGCGATCGATCATGTCGAGCAGGAGATAAGGATTGAAATGAAGATCGTCCGGGAGCCTCAGGATCGCCGGATCGCTGAACGCGGACCGAGCGAGCAGGTTGAGCCCGGAACCCATGTCGGTCACCCAGCGGCGCGCGGCGGCGGAGAAGACCAGGTTGAAGGCGTAGTTGCCGAAGATACGGAAGGCTGAATAGCCCTTGAGCTTGGAACCCTTGGTGAAGCGTGCGCCCATGCAGGCGTCGTAGCGCCTGTGGCTGCCGCTGGTGAGAACCGGTTCGATATCCCGGATGTCACCTTGATCGTCACCATG
>JALYNE010000033.1 GCA_030773375.1 Pseudomonadota bacterium | reverse complement strand
GCGAAGATCATTCGAATAAGGCTTTGCCATCCATGCCGGCCTCCAGTCCCAGCCAGCACCTTGAATCAGAACTCCCAAGCCTTGGGAATCCTCTTTTGATTCAGCTCGACACCATCATGCTCTAAAGGGCGCTGATCGTCTCAAGGACGCTCAGGAGCCGTCGCAGAAGCTCGCCGGCGATGTGGGACAGATGTGGGGCCGACCTTCCTCACCTTGCGAAGACCGCAAGCATATCAAAAGGTTGCCTCTTGACTATGGTGACCCCTACGGGAATCGAACCCGTGTTTCAGCCGTGAAAGGGCCGCGTCCTAGACCGCTAGACGAAGGGGCCATGATGACTCCACCGAAGCTTGACTTCGATGGGAACCATGAGAGCGCCGCCACTTAGGAAACCCGGCGCAGCCGGTCAAGCCGTCAGCGCGGCGGCGTGGCTTTCAAGAAAGTCTCAGTCGGCGAAGGCCGCGTCCTCGAGGTGGAGCTCGGCAGCCGGGCGGTCGCCCCAATCGTCGCGCTTGATCCGGCCTGCGACCCAGATCTTGCGGTGGCGGGGCGCCGCGAGCATTGCCTGTCCAAGCTCACTTTCGGCCATTCGGAAGGCGATCGCCTTGATGCGGCGCCCGTCGTCGCCCGCAACCACCAGGCGAAGATGGCCGTTGCCGACCACGTCGGCCTTGATGACGCGGACCGGCCCGGCGGCGACGCGCGGCGCCGGCCAGCCGGCGCCATAGGGTCCGCCTGCCTCGAGCGCGTCACAAAGCGTCGGGCAGACGCCGCCGGGGGCGAGTACGGCATCGAGGAGTAGGGCGCGGTCGTCGCGGCTCCGGGCAACGCCATCGGAAAGGCGCGCGTCGAGGAAATCGGCCAGCGCATCGATCCGGTCGGCGGCGACGGTCAGACCCGCGGCCATTGCATGGCCGCCGCCGGCGATGAGGAGGCCGCTGTCCTTGGCGGCAAGCACTGCCGCGCCAAGATCGACGCCCGAGATCGAGCGGCCGGACCCCTTCCCGATCCCCTGACCGTCCAGAGCAACCACGATTGCGGGGCGGCCGAGCCTTTCCTTCAGCCGCCCGGCAACGATGCCGATCACCCCCGGGTGCCAGCCTTCCCCGGCAACCAGTGCCACCGCGCGATTGTCCTGCGCCTGGCAGAGACGCTCGGCCGCTTCGCACACGGAAGCTTCGATGGCGCGGCGCTCCTCGTTGAAGCGCTCGAGCTCGTGCGCGATCGCTTCGGCTTCGGCCGGGTCTTCCGTGGTGAGCAGGCGCACGCCGAGATCCGACTTGCCGACGCGCCCGCCGGCATTGATGCGCGGCCCGAGCGCGAAGCCGAGATCGGTGCAGGTCGGCGGTTTCGTAAGGCGCGCGGCGTCGATCAGCGCCGAAAGGCCGACATTCCTGCGCTGGGCCATCACTTTCAAGCCCTGCGTCACGAACGCGCGGTTGAGGCCACGCAGCTGAGCGACGTCGGCAACGGTACCCAGCGCGACAATGTCGAGAAGATCGACGAGCCGCGGCTCCGGCCGGGCGGTGAAGAAGCCGCGCCCGCGAAGCGTGCGGACCAATGCCGCGCCAAGAAGAAAGCAGACGCCGACAGCCGCAAGGTGGCCATGCGCGGCAGCCTCATCGGCTTCGTCGAGACGGTTCGGGTTGACCAGAGCATGGGCCAGCGGGAGCCGGCTTGCGCATTTGTGATGGTCGACCACGACGACGTCGACACCGGCCGCGCCGGCCATGTCGAGCGCTTCGAACGCCTGGGCGCCGCAATCCACCGTGACGATCAGCCGAGCGCCGCCCTGAGCGATTCTGACGAGCGCTTCGCCGCTCGGACCATAGCCCTCCATCAGCCGGTCGGGGATGTAGGCCTTCGGATCGCAGCCGAGGCCCCGCAGCAGGCGGATGAGCAGCGCAGCCGAGGTTGCTCCATCGACATCATAGTCACCGAATATCGTGACGGGCTCGCGCGCCTCGACGGCATCGGCCAAGCGCTCGGCGGCGCGGTCCATGTCGCGGAAAATGGATGGATCCGGCATGAAGGTGCGGATGGTGGGCGTTCGGTGCAGCTCCAGGTCGCCGCGAACGACGCCGCGCGCGAGGAGGAGCTGATCGACGAGGTCGTCGGGCTGGAAACCGGCATCGCTGGTTTCCGCGGCCGCACCCCGCCAGCGCCAGGGTTGGCCGAGGATCGAGCGCGAAACGCCGCAAGCGAGGCTGGAGGACATGAGCATGGGCTCAGCCTAAGCCATTCAGCCCCCAACGTGAATCCCACCGTGCAAACTTTCCTGTGGGTTTTTCCGCCGCGCGCACACCACCCAGGCCACGGTGCGCCTCTGGCGGGCGCCTTCAAAGCCTCATCAGCAGGACGCCGCACAGGATCATGGCCGCCGCGAGCCATCGGCCGGCTGTGACTGGTTCCTTGAGAAAACACACGCCGATCATCATCGCGAACAGGACGCTGGTTTCGCGAAGCGCTGCCACGGTCGCGAGCGGCGCCTGCGTGAACGCCCAGATGGCGATCCAATATGAACCCAGCGACATGGAACCAGCGGCAAGGCCGCCCCGCCAGGCGGGAAGCAGCGACAGGATCGCCGCGCTCCCGCGCGTCGCCAGCCCGTAGACCAGCATGAAGACGCCATCGAGGAGGAACATCCATAGTGTAAAGCCGGACGCAGAGCCCGCCAGCCGAGCACCCACGCCGTCGGCCATCGTATAGGAGGCGGTGAAGCAGGCGGTGCCGAGCGCGAAGAGGAGAGCGGGCCGCGAGATTCCCGGCTGAGAAGCGTCGCTGCTGCGCGCCATCAGGATGATCCCCCCTGCGATTGCGAGCACGGCGGCAGTGCGCGTGGCGCCAAGGCTCTCATTGAGGAAGAGCGCTCCCGCCAAGGCGACGATGAGCGGGGCGGCGCCGCGCGCGAGCGGGTAGACCTGGCTCAGATCGCCGTGGCCGTAGGCACGAATGAGGAAGAGCTTGTACCCGCTATGCAGCGCCGATCCGAGCACGACCCAGCCCCAGGCGGGGCGCGCCGGCGGCTCAAAAAAGGGAAGAAGCAGCAGCGCAATGCCACCCTGCACCAGCGCAAGGAACAGAATCGAGGAGAAGCGATCGAGCCCGAGCTTTACGAGTGCATTCCAGCCGGCATGGAGCAAGGCGGCAAACAGCACCGCGGCGAAGACAGAGGCGGGCATCGCGCGCCCGGCGAGGCGTCAGTGCCGGCCGGGCTCGTGCCTGTGCTCGCCGCGCACCCAGCGGACCGTCCCCGTCGACGCGCGCATCACGACGCTCTCGGTGCTGATGAAATCCTTCCTGCGCTTCACGCCGGCGAGAAGCGAGCCATCGGTGACGCCCGTGGCGGCGAAGATCACATCGCCTTTGGCGAGCTCGTTCAAGTTGTAAACCCGGTCGAGATCGGTGACGCCCCATTTCGCGGCCCGCGCCCGCTCGTCGTCGTTCCGGAAGACGAGCCGCCCTTGAAACTGCCCGCCGACGCAGCGAAGCGCGGCCGCCGCGAGCACACCCTCGGGTGCGCCGCCCTGTCCCATGTAGATATCGACGGTGGTGTCCGGGTCGGTAACGGCGATCACGCCCGCGACGTCGCCGTCCGGAATGAGCTGAATGCCGCATCCGAGCGACCGAAGCTCTGCGATCAGCTTTTCGTGTCGCGGGCGATCCAGCACGCAGACGATGATGTCGGAGGGGTCCACACCTTTAACGGCGGCGACGGAGCGGACGTTCTCGGTGGGCGAGCGGTTGAGGTCGACCGTGCCTTCCGGATAGCCGGGGCCGATGGCGAGCTTTTCCATGTACACGTCGGGCGCATTCAACAGCCCGCCTTCCTCGGCGATCGCCAGCACCGCGAGCGCGTTGGGGCCGGCCTTGGCAGTAATCGTGGTGCCTTCCAGCGGATCAAGCGCGATGTCGATCTTCGGGCCGCTGCCCTGCGCCTGGCCGACCTTTTCGCCGATATAAAGCATCGGCGCTTCGTCGCGCTCGCCCTCGCCGATCACCACGGTGCCGTCGAATTCGAGCTGGTTCAAAGCCTCGCGCATCGCTTCAACCGCGGCATGATCGGCCGCCTTCTCGTTGCCCCGGCCGATCAGCCTCGAGGCGGCAACTGCCGCGGCCTCGGTGACTCGAACCATTTCGAGAACAAGAACGCGGTCGAGCACATGGCTTGCGGTCACCATCTTTTCTGTCATCCTCGTGTCTGAGCTGGTATCGGCCGGTTAGGCGAGGAAGGCGCGAATGTCGAGAATGGCGGCGGCCCTGCTTCTTGCCACCAGCCAAGCACCCCCCAAGGGAACCCGTCGGTCACTGCCGAGCAGCTGCTGAGCGCTCACCGAGCGGCTTTCAAATCGCCGCGCGAACTGGATTGCCCCAAGCGCGAAGACGAAATCGTCGTTTGCGCCAGGCGCGAGGGCGATCCCCAGCCCGAACGGCTGCCGCTGCCTGTCGAGCGCGAACCGGGCGCTCGGATTGCGGGCGAGCCGCTAAACGACTCCGGCGGGTGCATCCGGCTCTGCCACCAGCCGGTTACGATCGACCTCGTGAAGGCGGGCAAAGCGATCGCGAGCGGCATCAACCGCATCCCTGGAAGGGGATGAATGACGCCGGCGGATGGAGCGGCGAGCGAGGGCTCCGCCCATTGCAAAATCGTCCTGATTGGTGGATAATGCGTGTTGCAATTCCGTCTCGGCGGCGAGCGGAAGCTTCAGAGAAAGCTCGAGAATATGGTCGGACGGCCAACCAGGCGCACTGTGCTCCTTTCAACGACGGCGCTGCTGGCGCAGATGGGTTCGCGGCCTTCGGCCGCGGCCACCTTGCGTCGGAAGCGCGCGATTGCCGCGGCTCCAATCCACAATCGGCTGCCTTTGGCACCGCAGCCATTCGCGCTGCTGCCGACCGGTGCGATCAGGCCGAGCGGGTGGCTGCGCCGGCAGCTGGAGATCCAGGCCAGAGGCATGGGCGGACGACTGGACGAGACGTGGCCGGATGTCGGCCCGAACAGCGCGTGGCTCGGCGGAACCGGCGAGGCCTGGGAGCGGGGCCCCTATTTCGTCGATGGGCTGCTGCCGCTCGCCTGGCAGCTTGGCAACGAGGCGCTGAAGGCGAAGGCGCAAAGATTCATAGACTGGACGCTCGATAATCCGTGGCCCAACGGCATGATCGGCCCGCGCAGCAACAACGATTGGTGGCCGCGCATGGTGATGCTGAAGGTGCTCACCCAGTATCACGAGCTGACCGCCGATCCTCGCGTGATCCCGGTCATGACGAACTATTTCGTCCACCAGCTCGGCGCGCTGCCGGAGCGGCCATTGAGGGACTGGGGGCGCTTCCGCTGGCAGGATGAGCTGGTGTCGATCGCCTGGCTCTACAACCGGACGGCGGATAAGCGGCTCCTTCGGCTGGCCTCTCTCCTGAAGGAGCAGGGCTTCGACTGGCAGGCCATGTTCGAGAATTTCAGGTTCAAGGACAAGGTGACGCTGGCATCGGTGGGCCTCAACGAGCAGGCGAGCGGCGATCCCGTGAACGGGCTGAAGGATCCGGCTCTGTCGGTTCATGGCGTCAACAATGCCCAAGGCGTCAAGGCATCTCCCGTCTGGTCCTTGTTCTCGGGTTCTGAGCGTGACCGGGAGGCGGTGCATCACCAGCTTGCCATGCTGGACACGTATCACGGGCTTCCGAACGGGATGTTTTCTGCCGACGAGCATTTCGCCGGACGCAGCCCCTCCCAGGGCGTTGAGCTCTGCGCCGTGGTGGAAACGATGTTCTCGCTCGAACATGCGATAGCGATTACTGGCGACCCCAGACTGGCGGACCGGCTGGAGCGGATCGCTTACAATGCGCTGCCGGGCACGTTCACGGACGACATGTGGGCCCACCAGTACGATCAGCAGCCCAACCAGGTGCAGTGCAGCGTCGCGAAGGGCCCGTGGACCACCAACAGCGCGGAATCGAACCTGTTCGGGCTGGAGCCGCATTTCGGTTGCTGCACCGCGAATTTCCATCAAGGCTGGCCGAAGCTGACGTCGAGCCTGTGGCTGGCCTCAGCCGATGAGGGGCTGGCCGCCGTCGTCTACGCTCCCTGCGAGGTCGAGACGCGGGTGCGCGGGGTCGGTGTCAGGCTTGGCGAGGCGACCGACTATCCGTTCCGCGATCAGGTTTCGATCCGCGTGGATCCGGATCGCCCGGTAAGCTTCCCGCTCAGCCTCCGTGTCCCCGGCTGGGCGAAAGGTGCAGAAATCAGCGTCAATGGCGCACCCCAGCCGCGCGGAAAGCCGGGAAGCTTCGTGCGCCTTGAGCGGGAATGGCGACGCGGCGACCGCGTGGAAATCGCGTTCGAGATCGAGCCACGGGCGGCCCAGGGCTATAACGGCTCGACGAGCTTCGAACATGGAGCGCTCATTTTCGCGCTTCCAATAGAGGAACAGTGGCGCAAGCTTCGGGACCGCGGGCTGACCGCCGACTGGGAAGTATTTCCTGAGGGCCCATGGCGCTACGGGGTCGAGCGCGGCGCCAAGACAAGCCGCATTCAAAGAGCGGTTGGGCCTGTTCCCTTTTCGCGTCGCGATCCTCCCGTCCTGCTCACCGTCGAGGGGCGGGCCGTGGCGGAATGGCCGATCGTGGACGGCTCCGCGGCTCCTGTCCCGGCGGACCCCGTCGAAGCCGATGGCGCGAAGCCGACCAAGCTCGTCCTCATGCCCTATGCCGCGCCCAAGCTTCGGGTCACTGCATTTCCCACGTTCACGAGCTGAGCTGAAGCGCGGCTCCGGGGCCGTTCCTCGGGCGACCGGACCGCATCTTCCGATCTGACGCCATTGCTGCCGCCTCCGTACCCTTCAGAGCTCCTAGAGCTTGCTGGGATTAGGCTGACGCAAAGTCGAATATCCGCAGTAATCCAGCCACGCTTCGCTCGTCGGCGGGGAGGACAATGTGCCACGCTTTGGCTACACGCCCGCTTCGGGCCCCGAGGAAACGCGCCGATGATCGTCGGGCTTGCTGCCACAAGTTCGTGCTCGAAAAACGTGCCGCAGATCCGCTACCGGTTGCGGCCTGCGCGTTCGATCCTGCGAGCGGCCGGACGCTCGAGGTGCGCACATCAGAGCCGGGTCTCCAGCTCTACTCCGCCAATGCGTTCGACGGCACGCTCGTCGGAGCGGGCGGCCGGACCCTCCGCCAGGGCGACGGCTATGCGCTGGAGACGCAGCATTTTCCCGACAGTCCGAACCGGCCGGAATTCCCTTCGACGGTGCTCCGCCCCGGGGAGACCTTCCACTCTACCACTGTTTTCCGGTTCGGAGTGGAGAAGCGCCAGACCGTCGCCGGAATCGAGGCGGTTTCGAAGCGCTGCCGCTGACCTCGGCCGCACCGTTCTAGCCCGACTTTGTTGCCTTAGCCGATGACGATGTAGCAACTACAAGGAAAGGGGGGAATTCTGGGTCAGGGCCCTAGGCCGGCGCATGCTCGCTGGACGGACGAGATTATGGGCTCCGCAGCGGCACCGGAAAAGGACACGGTGCACCGCAATGAACATCTCGCGGACCGTTTCACCCGTGACGTTCCATGCCAGCACATCGCGGCACGCGCCGCAGGCAAGGTGATCATGCTCCGTCCCTTTCAGGATCGGAAAGCCGGACTTCGCCACCGAGATGATGCTGTCTTTGCCATGGTCCGGGTCGACGACCTGCAGGAAAATCTTTGCACCCATGACGTCATCCTTTCCGGTGCCGCAAAGCTATTGGGAAATCGTTGAAAGTTCCTTTCCAACGCCGCTCTCGCTGAGCGATCCGCCTGTCGGTTAAGGCTTGCTTAGCCAAGTTAAAGCTACAAGCTCTTGTGAACAGCGAGCCCGAGCCTGAGCCGAGACCTCTTCGCGTCCGAAGCGCGGACCGGGCCGAGACGTCGTTGCCGGCGTTCATTATCCGGCAGGGCGAGCAGCCATTGGGCATCACGATCCACAATCTCTCGACCAATGGCTTCCAAATGCAATGTGAGCACAATCTCGGAGCGCGTTCGTTGATCTGGGTGCGTCTGCCTGCGGTGGGCGACGTTGCGGCGGTGGCTCGCTGGTATTCAGGCGATCGCTACGGCTGCGAGTTCGTGAATCCGTTGTCGCAAAGGCAGTTTCTGCAAGTCATGCGCACACCCGGAAATGAGGGAACCGGCCGGACGAAGCGCGGCTGGTTCACCAGCTTGGCAGGTTTGCTGAAACGCTTGCTCGGCTAGGCTCAAGGCTCCAGACCATTCCTTAGCCCCGATCAGCACGACGACAAGGGCCGGGGGACCAGCTGCCGCTGCCCGATGTCCTGCTTCTAAAGCTCGTTGCTTCAAGCTCGGTCATCAGCGGTGGACTTGTTTCAGGGTCCATGCTGGGCCTGTCTTCGAGGGTACACCTGGAGAGCATCCCAGCGGGAGCCGCAAGGGCGCGGCGATTAGAAGCGGAACGTGGCTCCGGCGCTGAATGCCCAGGGATCGAGACGCACTTTGCCGACCACCGGAGCGCCTCCGAACGTGCCGCGGGCCTCGGTTCGCAAAAAGGCTTTCTTCGCGTCGAGGAAGATGCCGTAGCGGTCGTTGAACATGATGTCCGTACCGGCCTCGAGGGCCTCGGAAAGATCGTCGTCGATCCTGACGTCGCGGAAGGCAGCGTCCTTTGTGCTGAAGATCTTCATATAGGCGGCGCCTGCGCCCACGTAAGGCTGCACCGTGCCGGTGCGCAGCGGACGGAACTGCAGGGTTAGCACACCGGGCCCGTAGGTCGTTTCGGCAAGCTTGCCGAACGGCTGTAGCGCGTCTGAACCCTGGATGTCGATGTGCGGCGGCAGACCGACGGTCAGCGAAACGGCAAAACGCTCGCCGATGAAGCGGCCGACCTGCACGGTCGGCGTGTAATGCGCCTTGGTCTTGATCCCCGCATTCGGAACCGGAGCTCCCGCGAAGGTGAGATCAATCTCATCCGCGAGCTCGAGCCGCGTGACGCCCGCGCGGGCGAACCACTGCTTGTCAGCCGCCTGAGCGACGGCGGGCATGGTCGGCACGAAGGCCGCCAACACAAATGCTGCTAGTCCGGTCTTGCTGATCATTTGAAGTCCTTAGAAACGGATCAAGGCGCCGGCCTGCAGAAGCAGGGGGTCGAGCTTGGCGACCGCAGTCACTCGAGCCGGGCCGAGGTTCCCTGACGCATTTGCATCCCAAAACCCTTTTTTTGCATCGAAGAACACACCGAAACGCGGGCTGACAGCGACTTCAACCCCGCCTTGAATGACTGCCCCGAACGCGTCGTGGATCCTGAGGTTGCTCGCGAAATGGTCTTCGGTGGACCAGACCTTCTGCAGGCCTACGCCCGCACCGGCATAAGGCGAGAAGCTGCTGCCGCGAAGCGGATGGAAGGTGCCGGTCAGCGTAAAGATGCTGAAAGTATCGTTACCGAGGTTCGGCAGGCCGTCGAGCGAGCCCGCCGGAACGTTCCGAGTGGTCGCAGGCGTCGTCCCCGAGACCTGCACGGCAACCCGGTCGTGGACGAAGTAGCCGACCTCGGCCGAAGCGACCCATTTTTCAGGGGTCTTGTAATCGGCTTTCTCGTCGCGGACGCCGTTGACGAAGATCCGTCCCTCGTCGGCCAGCCGGATCCGGCTGACGCCGACGCGCAGGAAGGCGTCCGTCTCACCCGTGGGCTGCGCGGCACCTGGCGCGGCGGGAATGCCCGCGGCCAGGATCACACAAACGCATCCAAGAAGTCTCATTTCGAAACGCCCCCTGTTTCAGCAGCTTTAGCAGGACGAGGTAAATTGCCGGTTAAAGCTATTTACCCCTGGCCGTCAGCCGTTGGCGATCGAGCGGGTGGTCCGCGCCTGGATCTCGGCGGCAAGCCCCGCCATTGGAGCACGCCGCACCTTCGCGACCGTGCCTCTCACCTCTTCGCCTCGACGCCGGATCAAAGAATCCATCGTCTCGAAGTCGACCGTTCCGTCGAGAAGGGCGTCGTGCTGCCGCGTGGCCTCCGCGGTTGCGACGCTCAGCCGGTGGACTGCATCGATGATGTCCCGGCTGTTATGATTCGCCATCACCTGCATGCGGAAGCGCGCCTGACCCTTTGGCACCGCCGGGAACTCGACCAGATTTGCAAGCACCCCAAGTTCGGGAAGTCGGCGGCTGACCAAGCGCGCAAGCCCTTCGCTGCCCATCTTCACGCAAACGATGGGAGAGGGATCCCCGTATGTCTCGAGGTTGGTGCCATGCAGCAGCTCCCGGAGCAGGCGGATGTTGGTCATCAGGCTGCTGCGGAGCCGCGCGCCTTCTTCGGAATCGACGATGTCGAAAGCCTTCGTGACGATCGCCGCCTGCGAGGGTGAAAGCGCGTTCGAAAAGGTGCAGGGCGAACTGTAGTAGCGCAAATATTCCTTCACGCTGCGCTGATTGCAGGCGACGAAGCCGCCGTTGGAAGCGAAGGTCTTGGAGAAACTCCCCATGACCACGTCGACCTTGCCGATCATGCCTTGCGCGCCGATGTGTCCGCGGCCGTCGGGGCCAAGGCATCCGAGATCGTGGGCGACATCGACAACCAGGATGGCACCAAATTCGTGGGCGAGCTCCTGCAGCGCCTGGATATCCGGTGTGTCGGAATCCATGGAGAAGAGGCTTTCGGTGATGATGAGGATGCCGTTTTCGCTGTCTTTCGCGCGAATGGCGCTGAGCTTCTCCCGCGCGCCCTCGACCGAGTTATGGCGGTAATAATGGATGTTTCGGGTCGCCGCTTGAGCCCCTTCCTGCAGACAGGCGTGCGAAAGCGCGTCCATGACGATGTGGTCGGACGGGCGCACCAGCCCCTTGACGACGCCAAATCCGGCTGCCCAGCCGGTCGGGAACAGGACGACCTGCTCCATCTGGAGAAATTCGGCGATCTTCTTTTCGAGCGCCAGCGAAAGCGAGGTATTGCCGACGAGCGCCGGCGAACCTGCACTGTGCACTCCGAATTCGTTGATGGTTTCAATCGCAGCGTCGCGGATCGCGTCATGCGCGGAAAGGCTCAGATAATCCTGCGAAGCGAAGTTGATGCCTTCGAACAAGGCGCCTTCGTCCGTACGGGCAAGGCACTTGCTGCGGGGGCCGGTCTCTGTGGAACGGCCCAGCGGCCAAAGTCCGGCGTCGCGGCGCACCTCCTGCCAATCGAAGAAAGCGTTGACGCGATCGAGAAGATTGGTCCCCGGAAGATAACGGAAATCCCGCATGCTTCCACCAAGCGCAGCCAATTTGCGGTCTTGTAGTTCACTCATCGATATTCCCCCCTGGTGGACATTCTGTCCCCACGCGAGGCGGCTGTAACGGCAATCCGATAGGTTTCGGTGAACGGCTTTGCTTAACGAGATGTGTGTTTCTCGATCTTCTCGATGAGATCGGGAAGCGAAATGGGTTTGGTTTCGAAGTCAACGCAGCCGACCTCGACGCTTTTCCGCCGATCGCTTTCGAGTGCGTGCGCGGTGAGCGCGATAATGGGGATGTGCTTGGTTCGCGGGTTGGCAAGGATATGCGTCGTCGCCTCCCATCCGTCCATCTCGCCCAGCGCCACATCCATCAGGATGAGGTCCGGCAGCATCTGCTCGGCCAGCCGGATGCCTTCGGGCCCGTCCACCGCGCACGCAATCTGATAGCCTTTGCGCTCCAGACGCCGCTGCAGCATGTCGCGGTTCATTTCGTTATCTTCAACGATCAGGATCGAGGTCATCTGGTCCTCATTGGGTGTAGGTCGCGGCGTACCGCATCAACCGGCCAAGGCGAGCTCAGGAGCGGGAGCGGCTTCCAAGGGGATGGAGATGGTGAAAGTCCGAGCACCGGAGGCAGCCTGCGACGCCGTTATGTCTCCGCCAAGAACCCGCACGAATTTCAGGCCAAGCGCAAGACCGATGCCGGCGCCGCCATATTTTGTGGGTGTAACGTCGCGGTCGTCGGTGAAGATGTCGAACAAGGAGTCGGTCGGCCGGCCATCCATGGCGCCCGCGGGGTCAGTGATCTGGATCAGGCAGAACCCATTTGCAGAACGCGATGCCGTGAGCCGTAGCTTGCCGCCGCTCGGGGAGCTTGCCGCACCCAGGAGGATGTGGTTCACACCTTTTCCAAAGGCGTTCCAGTCGGTCGTGACGACGAAATCGGCCTGCGAAAGATCGCATTCGTACGAATAGTCCCTGCCTTCGAGAGCGGGGCCTGCGAGCCGTCCGAGCTCGGCGAGTTGCTGCCTTAGATTGTCGGGCGTCGAGTTCACTTCGAGCTTGCCCACGTCGATCTTAGAGTAATCCAGGATGTCGTTGACGAGCTTGAGTAGGTGAGTGCCCGCGCCGTTGATGCTTTCCAAGTCCCGCGCAATCGCCTCGTCTCCGTCGTCGAGGGCGCCGTCCAGCAGGAGCTGGCTGTATCCGATCACCGCGTTGAGCGGCGTGCGCAATTCGTGGCTCATGCTGGCGACGAAGTCGGCTTTGGCGGCACTTGCCTGCTGGGCAGCGGCCGTGATCGATTGGAGGCTCTCGGAGGTTGCGAGAAATTCGCCGACCTCACGTTCGAAGCGCTGTTGTTCCTTCAGCACCCTTGCAAAGTAGAGTGACATCATCGCCACGTAGGTCGATGCGCTGATGGTGGAGATGATCCCGATGATCTGAAAGAGCTCGAGATCCACCGGCGGGAATTGAAAGCCGCTCAGCACCAATGCGCCGAAAGCCGTTACGTTCGCCGTGATAAGCAGCAGCAAGCCGTCCCGAATGCGTCCGTTTGACGGAAGGTAGAAGAAGGCCAGGATCGGCGTGATGAGGAGCCACGGCAGGAATGGCGAATAAATGCCGCCATAGGAATAGCAGGCCCAAAAAATGCAGAAGAGAAGGTTCTGCACCGATACGAAGGCAATGACATCATAGGCTTGTGTCCATTTGAGGACGAAGGGGTAAACCCAAAAGGCAGTGATCGAAGCCGCGAACACCCAGAGCCGATAATCCAGCTCTTGGCCCACGATGTACAGGTAGAGCGGGATTACGTTGCCGAGGAACGGGCCGAAGACGTGACTCAACATGAACATGCGCGCGCGCCGATGCGAGTCGGGGCGCACCCTGATCTCCATCGGAATGAAATAGTCGAGGAAGCCATCGAATGACTTCGCCAAAGTATCGATGCGCATCTTTGGGCTGCCCCCCTTACCCCGACGGCAGATCGAGCCCCCGAAGCGTCTGCCTGGCAGCTCCACTACAGCAACTCTGTTAACGCGTCGTAACCGTCCAACCGTTTACCAGAAATTCAGTGCGCCGGGGTTAGGCCCACTTGACTTCGAAATTCGCGTGGGGCCGGGGGGCTGCTTTTCTATGTTGGACGTTGTGAACCGGATGGTCGATTATTTCGTCCCGGAAGAGGCCCGGGACGAAGCGTCCAGCTACATGATGGTGAGGACGTTCGTCTTCCTCCACCTGTTCGGGCCGCTCCTCGGCCACTCGGTCATCCTGTTCCTCTACCAAGCCTCGGAGACGATCAGCTGGGTTTTCTGGGCGATCGAGATCAATCTCTGTTTCTTCTGGCTCATGCCGCTTCTGGTCAAGCGGACGGGGAAGCTCACCTTGCCCGCCACCTTATCCGTCCAGGCGCTTGTCACTTTGAGCCTGTTCGGCTCCTTCTTCTACGGCGGCATCAGCTCACCGTTCCTGCCCTGGATCCTGATCGCGCTGCTGCTCGGCTTCTTCTATCTCGCCGACCGGCCCCGGGTCCTGCTCACGGCCGTTGCGCTGCAGCTCGGCGCGTTCATCGGCGCGCGGGTGGTTTTCGGCCACTTCCCGATGCTCCTGCCGCTTGAGAGCCTGTGGATCGTGAACCTAATCTCGATCGTCTCGGCGCTGATCTACATCACGTTCGTGGCGCTTTATTATGAGAATGTGATGCGCGAGAGCTCGGAGCTCGAGGAGGCGGCCAATGCGCAGCGCCTGAAAGCAGAAGAGCTGCGCCAAGCGATGCTGAAGGCCGCCGAAGCCAGCCGCCAAAAGTCGATCTTCCTCGCCAAGATGAGCCATGAACTGAGGACGCCGCTGAACGCGGTCATCGGCTACAGCGAAATGCTTCGCGATGAGCTGGAGGAAACACCTGGCTGGGAAGAAAAGGCTGCGGACCTCGACCGCATCAACGCCGCGGGCCGCCACCTCATCGCCCTCGTAAACGACGTGCTCGATCTTTCCCGGATCGAAGCGGACGACCTGCAGCTGTCGAACGAGACAATCGATCTGTTTCCACTGGTCGAGGAAGTCATCGCTACCATGGCTCCGATCATGA
>JALYNE010000032.1 GCA_030773375.1 Pseudomonadota bacterium | reverse complement strand
GTCATCTGCGCCTCGAGGCCGCCCGCAATGTTGCTGCCCACGCCCCCGGAAGCTGCGAACTTGATGACCTCCGCGCCCATGAAGATCTGGTCGCGCGTCGCGCGGCGGCAATCGTCGGGGCCGTTGCAGAGCGCCGACGATTCAGCGCGTTCGGCATTGGCGTAATCGCGCCGGAGGCCATTGGCGTCGCCATGTCCGGCCGTGACCGAGATCATCTCGCCCGCATTGACGATGGTCGGCCCGGGAAGGTCCCCTCGCGCGATCGCGTCGCGGAGCGCCCTTACGCCTCGCGGCTCGCCGCCCAGATCGCGGACCGTGGTGAAGCCCGCCTCAAGCGTTCGCCGCGCGTTGACGGCTGCCTGGGCGAAGCGATCCTCAAGGTCCAGGGTCGGCCCCTCGAGCCGCGCCTTCAACGGATAGCCCGACGAATAGAAATGGACGTGCATGTCGATGAGGCCGGGAAGCACCGTCTTGCCGCGGAGATCGACGGCTTCCGCGCCCGCCTCGGGGGCGACATGGCCGTCCCGCACTTCAACGATTTTGTCGCTGCGAACGATGATCGTGCTCGGCCCACGCGCCCGCCGCCCGGGCTGATCGAGCAGCGCGCCGGCATGGATGTAGCGGGTCTTCGGCGCCGGCGCCTGCGCGGCAGGGGCCGTGCTTTGCGCCGATGCCGTGCCTGCCGTCATCAGCAGCGCAGAGGCGAGGAGGCAGGTCTTGATGCTGAGCTTCATGTTTCGTCCCGATCCGGTGGTTGGCTCAGCTGGATTGCTCGGCGGCGAGCCTCTTGTCCAGTGCGTAGGGCTTTGGGGGTTTCGCTACTCTGCCGCCCGGATGACCCGGCCCAATGCGACCTTCGCACCGGAGAATATGCGTCAGCGCCTGCCGTGAGCTGCCACTGAGGCAGGCTATTTCTGATTGGCGAGCTTTTCCATCGCGCTCTCCAGCTTCTCGGCGGCGGACGTTCGGTATGCCGCTTCAGCCTTGACCTTGAGGCGGGTGCTGATCGCGTGAAGAGCTGCGGCATCTCCGCGAAAAAGGGGCAAACTAGCCGCATTCCGCGCCAATAGTGCAAAGCCTTCTGCAAGATCCCAAATCGTGTCGGCTTGTGTTCCGGAGACCTTACCCATTGCCATTCGCCCGCTTTGCCTGATCCGTCGGCATGGCCCGTTACCGGAAGGTGATCGCAAGGGAAATGGTCTCGCTGGGTTTGTATGCGATGGCGGCAGGCATCGTCCTGCTGCTGCAGGGTATCCGGCTTCGGCGGAGATCGACTGCTCCGAATGAATCCCGAGAGCAGGCATTTGGTAGCGGTTCGCCTGCGGCGGCGGCGGTTTGAAAGCCGGTCAGTCGGCGCCCCACCAGGCCGCGGAAACCGTCCGCGCCTCACCAGGCGGGGCCGTTTTCACATTTGAGATCCGAACGGAGGGTGATGAACATTCGGAGGAACATCGCTCTTGCCGGCGATTATCAAACCTTACATCACTGATGAAAATACCAGTCGCCCTGCGCTTGGCGCTTAGATGCGCCTAAGCCTGTCACGGTCGGAGCCGAACGGATCTCGGTAAGCGACGCAGCGCTCAGCCTTGGTTGGGGGTGGGATCACGGCCAATCAGCCGGCCCGAAACGCACCGCCCTAGAGCTGACGGGCATAAAGATTGGCGAGTTCTACGTGCCTCGAAGCCGCAATCGCACTGGCGCTCCGTTCCGCCGCGCTGATCTCCGTGAGCATCCGTTTGGCGACATATTCGGTGCGGCGACCGGTGAGCTCAGGAAGCTGGGCGGGTTCCACGCGCACGCCTCCGATCGACGATGCCCTGAGTGCGGACGGGCAGGTGCCAAGCTTTTCGAGATCCAACATTCGTTCGAACGGCAGGCAGGCGGCGAGCTTCTCAAGTGAGAAGCTCCAGCTGGTGCAGAATTGCTTGAGGCCCGCCTGTATCTCGACGATTTCAATGATGAGAAGATCATCCCCATCCGATCCGCCGCCATCGCGCAGATGAGTGGCAAGCCTCCGGAGCCGAATGCTCACCGGCGTGGCGCAGTGGAGATCGACACTCACATCGACCTGCTTCCGGTCGGGCGACAGCGACAGCATTGCCGTGCCACCCAAGCCGCTCTCCCCCAGGGGCAGAATAGGCCGGCTCTGATTGAGCCTCGGCCCTGACGCGGACGCCGGTGCCAAGTTGAGCAGCGGCGACAGAACCACCGCGCTATCGGTCGTGGCACGCGCCAATGCCTTTGAGTTTGTGTCGGCCAACGAACGTGCTCCTGAAAACTGCTGTGTCAGAGCTACGTACCGATCCGATCGGGGGATGCTGTCGCCGGTGCACCAGCTGTTCTCAGCCCGGGTCAGCAACACGAGAGGCGGCTCTCAGGGGCCAGTTGCCGGCGCTCCGCTTGCTTGCGTCAGTTCAAACCAAGATCCTCGCCCTCATCGTCAGAAAGGCCATGATCCAGGTTAGCCGGGCCGCCGAAAGTGGAACCAGCCTCGTCGCCTGCAGTGTGGTGGACCTAACAAGTACAATAGCTGCTGAATATCCGGCTCAAAATTCCAGAACAGGCGAGGGAGAACCATGAACTCATTGGAGTTGTGGGGTGGGTACGAATGCACCGTAAACAGGGTAGGCGACGAGTGGTTCGATCAGACTCCGCGAAGCGGTCACGAAGATCGGATCGAAGACTTGCAGCTGTTCGCCGACCTTGGCATGCGTTCCTTGCGTTACGCGGCATTGTGGGAACGGATTTCTCCCGAGGATCCCGGGCTTCGGGATTTTCGCTGGACCGACGAGCGACTGAGCGAACTGCAGCGGCTCGGGATCAACCCGATCCTTACCCTTTGCCATCATGGCAGCGGACCGCATTACACCAGCCTCATCCAGGACAGCTTCGCACCGGGCCTCGCGCGTCATGCCGCAGCTGTCGCGGCACGTTATCCCTGGGTTAGTGACTGGACGCCGGTCAACGAACCGCTGACCACCGCCCGGTTCAGCGCGCTTTACGGCTTGTGGTACCCGCACACGAAGGACGAGAGCCCCTTCTGGACGGCGCTCCTCAACGAGATCGATGCCACCCGCCTCGCCATGCGCGAGATCCGCAAGGTGAATCCGGAAGCACGGCTCATCCAGACGGACGACCTGGGTTATTGCCACGCGACCGAGCCGCTGCAGTGCGAGGCCGATTTCCAGAACGAGCGCCGCTGGATCGGTTGGGATCTGCTGT
Source organism: Pseudomonadota bacterium (assembly GCA_030773375.1). Lineage (GTDB taxonomy): Bacteria > Pseudomonadota > Alphaproteobacteria > Sphingomonadales > Sphingomonadaceae > Allosphingosinicella. The sequence continues at coordinate 11,074 of JALYNE010000032.1, read as the reverse complement.
GCGGCCTGGTGGTGCCCGGGCACGCGCTGTGGGAGCGGATCGCCGGCTTCGGCTTTGCTGGCCGTCTTCAGACCATCGCCGACGACCCGTGTCCGCCGGACGTCATCGGCATCAATCATTATCTCAGCAGCGAGCGGCTGATGGATCACCGCATCGAGCGCTATCCGCACCGCTCCGTTGCCGATCGCAGCGTCGCTTTGTGTGCCAGCATCCCCAAGATCGACGTGGATGCGGTCCGGAACCGCGAGGAAGGCGTGCTCGGTGTGCCTGCGCTGATCGAGCAGGCGTGGCAGCGTTACGGCCGGACGATCGCGATCACCGAGTGCCACAACGGCGCGACCCGTGAAGAGCAGGTCCGCTGGTTCGTCGAAGTCTGGGAAAGCGCCGAGGATCTTCGGAGGCGCGGCGTCGATCTGTGCGCGGTTACGGCCTGGTCGCTGCTTGGCTCCCACGACTGGAACCGGATGGTGACCCGCTTCGTCGGACACTACGAAACCGGGGTTTACGATGTACGGACCGGGACGCCGCGGCCGACGCTGCTTGCTTCGGTGCTGAAGGACCTCGCAGCCGGCCGCAAGCCTGCGCTCGAGGCCATTGCCGGCCCGGGCTGGTGGCGGCGCCAGTCGCGGCTGATCCATGCAGCTCCCAAAGCCGAACGGGAGTACGAAATCGGCATGGGCGAGAAACCGCCAGCCGGATCCAAACCGCTGATGATCGTTGCCGACGCGTCCGAGCTCAGCGACCTCGCCGTTCGCGCCTGCGAAGTGCGCGGCCTTCATTATGTTCGATGCGAAGAAAATGCGGACCACGCATCGGACCGGGCAGAACCATGGGCGGTGCTCGATGCACGAGACCGGAATGCGGTCTGCGGCGCGCCCGGCCGCTGCAGCGCCCTCTCCGGCTTGGCCGAGCTCGCGGAGGCCTGCGCCTCCCCGCAACCTGCCTTCGGCCTTCATCTCGGGCGCGCAAGCCTGGCACCCGTCCGAACAAAGTGCGGCAGTGCTGGAGATCAGGACCGGATCGCTGTTCATGCCGTGGGATCGGAACGCCCGCGCGCTGGCCATGCTGGACGCTCTCGATGCCGGCCGCAGCATTGAGATCGACGCCGCCGCTGCTTGGAGCGGCGTCTACGGACCCGATTTGATCGACGTTGTGCTCGATCTGCTGCTCGATGGCGCGACCGGTGCGATCAGCGTCCGGCCGGGTGAGCGGATCCGCGAGGTCGAATTCGCCCGCGCGCTGGCGGTGGTCGCCGATCGGGATCAAGCGCTCATCGTGGAGACCGGCAGTCCGCCGCCTGCCTCACTTTTCGCCTGGGCGGGGCCGGCCTCCTACCTTCCTCCGCTCGAGACGACGCTGGAACGCTTCGTTCGCGAAGCGAGGGCGGCGCGGCTCAGCGGCGACTTGGCCGTCGAGCGCCGGGAGGATGACGTGCGCCTGGAGGCAGCGGAGTGAAAGAGCCGATCGCTCGGTACCAGGGGCGTTAACATAGGCTGCCTCAGCTATCCGCGCGTCGCCGCTCCCATGAGCCACCGCCCAGAAGGATGGGCAAGCCTGCAGAGGGGAGAACAGGCGATCCGCGAGGGGCAGTCGGGGCAGAGGTGGCTCGTCCTGCTGGCGAGGGCGGTAAGTCCCGTGGGGTTCGACCTTTTTTGCGGCACTTGACACCGGCTGGACCGTTTCGTTGAGCAACCATGGTGTCGGGCCGGCAGAGCCCAGGAGAGGAGCGCGATGGATAAGGTTTATCCGGTTTCGCCCGAGTTTGCTCGGACCGCGATCATCACCGCAGAAGCCTATCAGCGCATGTACAGCGAAGCCGCCGACAATCCGGTCGCCTTCTGGTCTCGCGAGGCGCAGCGTCTCCGGTGGATGAAGCCCTTCACCGAGGTGAAGGATACCAGTTTCCATGAGCAGGATTTCAGGATCCGCTGGTTCGGCGACGGTGAACTCAACGTCTCTGCCAACTGCCTGGACCGGCACCTTGCTGAGCGCGGCGATGACGTCGCAATCATCTGGGAGGGCGACGATCCGTCCGAGAGCCGCAAGCTCACCTACGGTGAGCTTCACGATCAGGTCTGCCGCCTCGCCAATGTTCTGAAAGGCCTTGGGGTCCGCAAGGGCGACCGAATTACGATTTACCTGCCGATGATCCCCGAGGCGGCGGTAGCGATGCTCGCCTGCGCCCGCATCGGCGCCATTCATAGCATCGTCTTTGGCGGCTTCTCCCCAGAGAGCCTCGCCGGCCGGATCCAGGATTGCGACAGCCGGCTGGTGATCACTGCCGACGAGGGCCTTCGCGGCGGAAAGCGCGTGCCTCTGAAAGCCAATGTGGACGAAGCTCTGCAAAGCTGCCCCAGCGTTGACAATGTGCTGGTGGTGCGGCGAACCGGCGGGGCCCCCGGCATGCGCGAGGGGCGCGACCTCTCCTACGAAGAAGCGGTCACCGCAGCTTCGCCGGAGTGCCCGCCCGAGGCAATGAACGCGGAGGATCCGCTCTTCATCCTCTACACGTCCGGTTCGACGGGAAAGCCGAAGGGCGTACTCCATACGTCGGGGGGCTATCTGCTCTGGGCCTCCATGACGCACGAATATCTGTTCGACTATCGCCGCGGCGAAGTCTTCTGGTGCACGGCCGATGTCGGCTGGGTAACTGGGCACAGCTATGTCGTCTATGGCCCGCTGGCGAACGGGGCCACCACTTTGATGTTCGAGGGCGTTCCCAACTACCCCGATTTTGGCCGCTTCTGGGACGTCTGTGACAAGCACAATGTGGCGATCTTCTACACGGCGCCGACCGCCATCCGGGCGCTGATGCGCGAAGGCGACGATTATGTCACCCGTGCCAGCCGCAAATCGCTCCGGATCCTTGGTTCCGTTGGCGAGCCGATCAATCCCGAGGCGTGGGAATGGTATTATCGGGTGGTGGGCGACAACCGCTGTCCGGTCATCGACACTTGGTGGCAGACGGAGACCGGCGGCGCCATGATCGCGCCTTTCCCGGGTGCCACTCCGCTGAAGCCTGGCTCGGCAACCAAGCCTTTCTTCGGAGTGAAGCCGCAGCTGGTGGATGCCGAGGGCCGGCCGCTCGAAGGCGCGACGGAGGGCAATCTGTGCATCACGGACAGCTGGCCCGGGCAGATGCGCACGGTCTGGGGCGATCACCACCGCTTCTTCCAGACTTATTTCAGCACCTATCCGGGCAAGTACTTCACCGGCGATGGTTGCCGCCGCGATGAGGACGGCTATTACTGGATCACCGGGCGGGTGGATGACGTCATCAATGTTTCCGGCCACCGCATGGGCACCGTAGAAGTGGAAAGCGCGCTGGTCGCTCACCCGAAGGTCGCCGAGGCGGCCGTGGTCGGCATGCCGCACGACGTCAAGGGACAGGGCATCTATGCTTATGTCATTCTCAACGCGAACGAGGCCTCAAGCGACGACCTCCGCCGGGAGCTTGTCCACTGGGTCCGGCGCGAGATCGGCCCGATCGCTACGCCCGATGTGATCCACTTCGCGCCGGGGCTGCCGAAGACACGTTCGGGGAAAATCATGCGCCGCATCCTGCGCAAGATCGCGGAGAATGAAACGGGCAGTCTCGGCGACATCTCGACGCTCGCCGATCCAGCTGTGGTGGATTCGCTCGTTGCTGGCCGCGTCCAGGAGCCGGTGGACGCGTGACGGAACTACCGCGCGGCATAGCGAGCTATGCCAGGCACGAGCAGCATGTGCTTGAAGGGTAGCCGTGGATCTGTGCTGATGAGAAGGGGCGCCGATGGGCAGTGATCAGTCGGGTTTCGATGCGGCCGAACAATCGGAACGCCTGGCCCGCGTTGCGGCGGATCCGCGCTACCAGGATCTCGTAGCCCGGCGATCCCGCTTCACCTGGATGCTGACCGCGGTGATGCTGGTCGTATTTTTCGGATACATCTTGCTGATCGCCTTCAACAAGCCGCTGCTCGCGCAGCCGATCGGCGGCGGCACAACCTCGCTCGGCATCCCGATCGGCCTCGGCGTAATCCTGATCGGCATTGCGCTGACCGGGGTCTACGTCCGCCGAGCCAATAGCGACTTTGATCCCATCATGCGGTCGATCCGGGAGGATCTCGAAAAGTGACTCGCTTTATCACGCCGCGGCTCGGCCTCTTCCTCTTCGTCCTGATCTTGCCCTCGATGGCGCTCGCCGACGCGCTCAAAGGCCAGGCGGAGCAGCAGGCGATCAACTGGCCTGCGATCATGATGTTCGGAGCCTTCGTGATCGCGACGCTCGGCATCACGCGCTGGGCCGCAAGCCGAACCAAGAACGTCGCCGACTTCTACACGGCCGGCGGCGGCATCACCGGTTTCCAGAACGGACTTGCGATTGCGGGTGACTATATGTCCGCCGCTTCGTTCCTGGGCATCTCCGCCCAGATTTTTTCGGACGGCTATGACGGGCTGATCTACTCGACCGGGTTTCTGGTCGGCTGGCCCATCATCCTGTTCCTGCTCGCCGAACGGCTTCGAAACCTCGGCCGCTTCACCTTTGCGGACGTTGCGTCCTTTCGCTTTGCGCAGACGCCAGTCAGGCTGTTCGCCGCGTTCAGCACATTGGCCGTGGTGATCTTCTACCTCATCGCGCAGATGGTCGGGGCGGGGCAGCTCATCAAGCTGCTGTTCGGCCTTCCCTACGGCTATGCGGTCGTGATCGTTGGCGTTTTGATGACGTGCTACGTCCTCTTCGGCGGCATGATCGCAACCACCTGGGTCCAGATCATCAAGGCCGTGCTGCTGCTCGGCTGCGCCACGTTCATGGCCTTGGCTGTGTTGTGGAACTTCGGCTTCTCGCCCGACGCCCTGTTCGCCCGTGCCGTTCAGGTGAAGACCGATTTGGCAGCGGCTGCGGGCGCGCCTCCCGCTGAAGCGGCTGAGCGAGGGCGCTCGATCATGGGCCCCGGCAACTTCATCAAGGACCCGATCTCCGCCATCTCGTTTGGAATGGCGCTGATGTTCGGGACGGCCGGCCTGCCGCACATTCTGATGCGCTTCTTCACCGTGCCCGACGCCAAGGCCGCGCGAAAGTCGGTGCTGTGGGCGACGGGGTGGATTGGCTACTTCTATCTGCTCACCTTCATCATCGGCTTCGGCGCGATCGTTCTGGTCGGCACGAACCCCGCTTTCCTGGATCCCGTGGCTGGAGGGCTTCGCGGCGGCGGCAACATGGCTGCCATCCACCTCGCCGATGCGATCGGGGGCAATCTCTTCCTCGGCTTCGTCTGCGCGGTGGCGTTCGCAACCATCCTGGCCGTGGTGGCTGGCCTGACGCTTGCCGGAGCGTCGGCGGTGTCGCACGACCTTTACGCGTCGGTGGTCCGCAAGGGGCAGGCGAGTTCGGAGGAGGAATTGCGCGTCTCGCGCCGGACGGTGTTCGTGCTGGCGATCATTGCGATCCTTCTCGGCATCATCTTCGAAAAACAGAATGTCGCCTTCATGGTCTCGCTCGCCTTTGCGCTGGCAGCCTCGGGGAACTTCCCGGTGCTGCTGCTGTCGGTGCTTTGGCCCGGATGCACGACGCGCGGCATCGTCATCGGCGGCACCGTCGGCGTGGTGCTCGCGCTCGTGCTGACCATCCTGTCGCCTGCGATCTGGGTGAGCGTGTTCGGCAATGCCGAACCCATTTTCGCCTTCTCCTCGCCGACCATTTTCTCGATGCCGCTCGCCTTTTTCACCATCTGGCTGGTGTCGACGCTCGACCGCAGCGGGCGCGCCGCCGTGGATCGTGGGGCTTATCTTCAACAGCGGGTTCGCTCCGAAACTGGTATCGGCGCGGCGCAGGCCTCGGCTCACTAGACTCGTTCCCGGTTCAGTTGAACCGGGAAGGAGTCCAGTTTCCTGTGTTTGCCGTGCTTTCAGAGCCGTCAGGTGAGTCCACCTGACTTGAAAGCACTCCAGCGTCAGATGGATCAGCGCAGTGAGGGATTGCTGCTCAGCCTGATCGTCACCTGATGCGTCCGCGCAATGGGTTGCGGCGCCTCCATCTGCAAAGTCCGCTGTTCAGCCTTCTGCTCCATGTCGCCTGTTCGGCGGAGTGGATCTGCTAGGTGCAACGGGTCTCCCACATGGCACCCCGGGATCACGCGCTTCGACAGAGCTTATTCGCTCTTGGCGTGCTCGGCCTGCTCACCCGGATAAGGGTGCGCCTTCAAGAGGCGGGCGAGATGCGCGGCGTTGGAGGCCATCATTCGGGCGGTCTGCGTAACCTTTTCCGGTACTCGGTCGAGGTCCTTGAGGTCCGTCTTTCCCATGGCTTCGCCCACCCAATAGCAGGCCGACACCGCTGGGATGGTCCAGCCTTCGTCGTTGAGACCCTGGAACAAGCCGGCCGTGACGGCGTGGGCGCCGTCCTCGTTCCCGACGATGGCCGCCACCGCCACCTTGGAGAAGCTGGGGTAGCGACCGTGATCGTCCCCTTCCCCTAGGAACGCGTCCATCCGCTCGAGCACCCGCTGCGCGACGCTCGACATGTGACCAAGCCAGATCGGGGTTCCGAAGATCAGAATGTCCGCCTCCAGAATGCGTCGGCGAAGGTGGGGCCAGTCGTCGCCCGCTCCTTCGTCCGAGCTGACGCCGGGGCGGACGTTGTAGCTTGCGATGCGGATTGTTTCGGTGAGCTCGACGCCGTGTTTCGCAAATTCATTGGCAATGACGGAAATCATGAGGTCAGTGGAGGATGCTTCTCCGCCGGCCTTGAGCGAGCAATTGATGGCGACCGCCTTGAGGTTCATGGTTTCTCCTAAAAGTGGATCGGATCAGCCTTGCCCAATCAATGTGCTGATTATATCAGAACGGTCCATCTCGCCATTTCTAGCGGGAGCGCCTGGCGTTTCCCCGGGCAGGCTGTTCGAGGCGGATTGACTTCGGCGCCAAGCGAATCCTCGACGGAAGGATCCATTTGACAAGGCGCATGGCGCTGATGTGCGGGCGAAGAACTGGCGCTCAGGCGTCCGGTCCCATATGGAGCCCGGCCGTTCTCGCGCCCTTACGCCAACAAGGATCAACATGCCCAGCAAAGCCAAAGCCTTCGCAGCTTATTCCGCCGAAACACCGTTCGCGCCGTTCAGCTTCGAGCGCCGTGACCCGGGCCCGAAGGACGTGGCGATCGACATTCTGTTCTGCGGCGTGTGCCACTCGGACCTGCACACCGCGAGAGGAGAATGGGGCGGGACCTGTTATCCGTGCGTTCCGGGTCATGAAATCGTCGGCCGGGTCACCGCCGTCGGCGAGGATGTCACCAAATTTGCAGTGGGCGATGTTGCTGCCGTGGGTTGCATGGTCGGCAGCTGCGGTCACTGCCCGTCCTGCGCCGACGGCGAGGAGCAATATTGCGAAACAACCGGCATGGTCGGCACCTACAACGGAGCGGATACGGTACTCGGCGGCCACACCTTCGGTGGCTACTCCGACCACATCGTCGTCGATGAAGGCTTCGTGCTGAAGGTCAGCCATGCCGAAGAGAATCTTGCCGCGGTTGCCCCGCTGCTCTGCGCAGGGATTACCACCTATTCGCCACTGAGGCACTGGAAGGTCGGGCCGGGCCAAAAGGTCGGCGTGGTCGGCCTGGGCGGCCTCGGCCATATGGGGGTCAAAATCGCTGCGGCGATGGGCGCCCACGTCGTCGCATTCACGACTTCTCCTGACAAACGCCAGGATGCGCTCCGCTTGGGCGCGCATGACGTGGTGGTCTCCAAAGACAAGGAGCAGATGAAAGCGCACCAGGGCAGCTTCGACTTCATCCTGAACACCGTGGCTGCGCCTCACAATCTTGACGCGTTCATGGTTCTCCTGAAGCGCGACGGCACGATGGTAGTGGTTGGTGTGCCGGCAGAACCGCACCCGCCCCCTCCGTCGCCAATCTCGTGATGCGCCGGCGTGCCCTGGCGGGTTCGTTGATCGGCGGGATCCCCGAGACGCAGGAGATGCTCGACTTCTGCCAGCAGCATGGGCTCACCGCAGACATCGAAATGATCCGCATCCAGGAGATCGACGAGGCCTACGAACGCATGCTGAAGAGCGACGTCAAATACCGCTTCGTGATCGACATGCAGTCGCTGAAGCAGGGTGCCTGAGCGGCTGGTGCCAGCGGGGCCGCGCATTTGCTCCAGAGAGCCGGGGGGAAACGCTTATCGGGCTGCACCGCTCGATGGTAAGCGCCGATCGCCTGCTGGCGAAACCGGAAGCGCTTCGAACAGTTGACTGACCAAACCCGAAACGCGGCGCTTCATGGCGGCGCTGTATGCAGGAGAAGAGGCATCATGGATCACCGCTGCACCCACGAGGGCCTGACACGGCGCCATATCATGAGCAGCGCTGCCGTTGCGCTCGCGGCGTCGATGAGCGGCTTCTTCTCGGGCCGAGCGTTGGCGGCGCCACCTGAAGGGGCGCGTGCGGCCCCGCCTTCCCTCACTCCCGATGCGGCTTTGGCGGCGCTCAAGCGAGGCAATCGCGATTTTCTTTCCGGCCGGGGCCCGCGACCTGTGTTGAATGCACGCAGGCGCTTCGAGATCGCCCGGGCACAATACCCAATAGCGGTTCTGGTCTCCTGCTCCGACAGCCGGGTGCCTCCTGAATTGCTGTTCGGGCGGGGGCTGGGCGAGCTCTTCATCATCCGGAATGCGGGCAACACGATCGACACCACGGCGATGGGCAGCCTCGAATACGCCGTCGCCGAACTCAACGTGCCGCTTGTGGTGGTGATGGGCCACGAGCGCTGCGGCGCCGTCGGCGCGGCCGTGGCCGTCGTGGAGAAGGGCGCAACCTTCCCGGGAAGCATCGGCCGGATGGTGGAGCCGATCGTTCCCGCCGTGCTCGACGCTCGCCGCCAGAACCCTTCCGACCTTCTTGATGCGTCCGTGCGGAACAATGTTAGACGCACGGTCTCTCGGTTGCGCGAGTTCTCAGAACCTATGGTTCTTGACCGCATCCGTGCTGGGAAGCTGCGGATCGTCGGCGCCCGCTACGATCTCGACGACGGCAATGTCGACTTCTTCGACGAGGGACCCCCGGCGCGCAGCTAAGCCCAGCTTTTGCCAGCGGCGGCTGGTTCCCCTCTAAAGTTGTGGAAGTTGGATCGCGAGGAACTGCGTCTGCTGGAAGCGGCGTCCGCCGGAGTTCCGTCTCCCGTGCTGCGCGGGCAAGCCCGCTTCAGCGGGGCCTCAAAGCTGGGGCGTTCGCTCCTGCGCGCGCTGGGCAAAGCTCTCGGCGAGCTGTTGGTGCCATTCTCTGGCATCGCTTGTCATGGCGCGCGCGGCGCGGCTCTGCTCCTCGGCTGCCCTGCGCGCGTAGAACCGGTGATTGGAAACCATCTGCACTCACCCTCCCCACAAACTGGCCGAGCGGTATTCAACCGCCGATCAGCACCATTCCCCCTCAATGTCATACAAGCGTAAATCGAAAAGGTTAATCATCCGTAATGTGCTCTTTCGGCCAACGGAGTCGAAAAGTACGATGAGATGATTGGTGGCCCAAAGCCGCATATGAAAGGCCCGTCGATTATCGGCGCGCGATCACCACACGCTTTACGTTCCAGTAGGCTGCGCGTTGCGGAGCGGCGCTGCGCCGCGCGCCGTCGCCGTTCCGGGTTGCATGCGCGGCTCGAGCAGAGCGGCCGTCTCGATCGCGTCGAGCGCCCGGCGCGCTGCGACGTAGCGGCGCGCTTTTGCGATCCAGTCCTGAGCGTTGTCGCGGCCGGGCATGCGGAGAACTTCCGCGAGGGCAACGGCGACCTGCCCCGCCTCGAGCCTCTGCCTCGCCCGGTGGAGCCGCTCGGCCGGCATCGTGGAGGGCGTGCCCTCCTTTCGAATCGCCACAATCCCGCCGAGCTCCGCCTTGAGCGCGGTCCACCAATTCTGGTCAGGCCCCACGCCCGTAAGCTCGGGCCCCACTTCCTGCAATTCCTCCTGAAGGTCCTCCAGCGTCACTGGCTGGCGCGAGGCGGTGATGATGGTCGCCACCGCCTGACGCTGGGTGTCGCCGAAGCGCTGGCGCAGGAGGCCTTCGATATAGCCGAGCGGCACGCCCTGATCGAGTGCGCGGCGGGCGGCGAAGGCCACGAGCAGGCCCTCGGCCCGGTCGGCGTTTCCGGCCGCAGCTCGGGACTGGCCTTCGATTTCCTGGATTCTTTGCTCAACCAGCGCAACGCGCCGTGTCGTCTCGGGATCGATGACCAGCCGCTGCGGCTCGGCTGCAAGCGGCGCAGCCTGCGTCGGCGGGGCGGGTGCGGCCGCCTCTGACGCGGGGGTAACGATCTGCTGAGGCGCGCGTGCCGGGCGGACGCCGATAAGAGCGGCGGCGGGTTCCCAGCGTGTCAGGACCCAAGCCATGGCGATGAGCCCGGCAAAGAATCCAATCAGCGGCAGCGCCAGCGTGGAGAGCAATGGGCGGCGCCTCGTCGCTGTTCCTGAACCGTAATCACCCATCGCCGTTCCCCGTCTCGCCGCGCGCAGTCTGGCACAGCTTGGCGGCAAGCTCCAGCAACCCCTCGTCGCGCGGGTCGGCGGCGCTCGCCACCTGTTTCCAGCCAGTGCCGGCAGCCGCCGCAGCGGCTGGGCTGATTGCCGCCACGCTCACCCGGCTTCGATCCAGCCCGGATTGCGCCAGCAACAGTGCGAAGTGGCTTGCCGCGCGCGCTGAATGAACAAGCGCGACCGCTCCGCTTCGGCTGGCTTCGGCGGCTTCCTGCGGAAGCTGGTCCACGGCTTCGGCCGCATACACGATCCGCCGTATGACGCTCACTCCCGGATGCTCGATCCGAACATGGTCTCGGCCGCAGACGTGGAGGATCCGCCGCATCCCACTCCTCATCGCCATTCGCAGCGCAGCTGCGCCATCGGCTCCACCGGCGGCCACTCTGCTGAACCCTGCTTGCAAAGCGGCTGCCGCGCTTGCCTCGCCAACCGCGAAGCAGGGGAGACTAGTGAAACGAGCAAGTTCCTGTCCGCCGTGACGGACGGCGTTCGCGCTTGTGACCAGCAGCGCGTCGACGGCGGCAAGGCCCGGCGTTTCCCAGCGCAGTGGCTGGATGGTGAACAGGGGCGCTATG
>JALYNE010000031.1 GCA_030773375.1 Pseudomonadota bacterium | reverse complement strand
GCGGCCCCGAGCAGTATCCCCTGGCCCCAGTGCATGGCCCAGTTGGTCAGCAGCGGCTGAGATTCCAGCGCAGGCTTTCGCCCCAGCAGGGTCAGCAGCGTGCGCCCGGGCACGAAGGAGTTTGGCCGCTTGGTGATGGCTTGCTCCGCTTTTTCGGCGATAGTCATGGCGGCCACTCCGGCCGCACCAGCCAGGAGGCCCCCGAGAAGGACGCTTGCCGCCGACGCCCCCTGCTCTTCACCCTTCATCGTCATCTCCACGCCGCGGCCTGCTGCCGGGCAACGCGAGGCGATGATGGAGGGTTCCCCGGAGGCCAGTTCGTCCGGCCTTGCTGAATAGGCGTGTCGCCTGCGCGGAATCGACACCCGCGTGCGGTTAGCCGTGGAGCATCAAGCAACCGAGCCGTGTCCGTCACACCGATGGCCCGCAGCTATTTCGGGCATCAGATCGGGGGAAGGCCAGTCACGGGAACGAGCACGAGTTCCTGGACCCGCCAGTTGAGCGTCTTAGCTTCCTCGCCAGCACGCTCCAGCTTCTCGATGAGCCCGGGTGTATCGGCTTTTGTCACAACAAAGGCTTCACCCATGAAGATGTGCCCTTCGTCGCGCATGCGGACCTTCGCATCCTCAACCCAGTCGAAGCGCAGTAGAAAGGCTTCGAGCTCACCCGGAACCTCCTCCAACCCGGACTTGTCAGCCTTCTCGGGGCGGCGGTCGATCAGGTCCGCCACAGCGGTCTTGAGCGTGCCCACGCCATCCTTGAGAATGTCGCCCGAGACAAGCGCCGCCGCCAGCGGATCCAGCCACCACAGACCAAGGCCGGTGCCGATCACACCTACCGCAGTCGCTCCTTCAGCCATCCAGTCGGCCTTCATCATCTGCGCGTCGGCAAAGAGCACCTTGTCGTGCATCTTGGGCGCCAGCTTCAGCTTCATGCGCCCGAGGATCACCGACGGCACTCCGGTGTAGACGAGTGCAGCCAGCATCGGCCAACCTCCCCAGACCATGTGGCCGAAGAGATTGAAGCCGCCGATCGTCGCCCGCTCACCGGTCGTGTAGCTCATAACGGCTTCGAACAGGAGAAATCCGCCCATCATGCACAGCGCAAGCGCGGCCGTCAGATGCGCGATCGAGGTGGCGCGGTGCCGTCCATAAGGAAAGTTTGGGTGGGCACTTCGCCTGGCGATCGAGGTGCCGACCAGAAAGGCGATGGCGGGCACGAGGCTGATCACGTCCTCGAAAAAGCTCGTCCGCATCGCCTGGCTGGAGCCCATGGTCAGATAAAGGAAGCAGGCCGCCGACGAGATATAAGCGAGCGTGAACCATTCCAGGCGCCGTGCCTTGCGATAACAGGCCTCCACCTCCGGCGGAAACTCGACGGGCTCCTGGGCCTTCAACGCCGCCCCTCCTGTGCAAGACGAGCCTCGATCGCGGGCTTGTTGGCGTGAAGGAACTCATCGAGGGCCAATGTCAGCGCGTTTTCCGAAGGAGCCGTGGCGATCGTGCGCTTATCCGTCCTCAGCGTCTTGCCCGTCGAGACAAGCCCGGCGCGGGCAAGTTCAGGCTCATACAGCAAACGATACTGAGCGCCTCCGGCGGTAGGGATCGCTTCGTGCTCACGGAGGAGAGCTGCAAACTCTGGGCGGGCGGGATCATAGGATATGCCGACGCCCTCCCAATTGCTGGGAACAGCCGCGCCGGGAACCCTGGCGATCACGACCCTGGGCTGCAGATAAGGCTGTGTCTGTCCGATCAACCCCCCGTGTGGCGCCTGGTCGGTGAAACCAGCTATTCCGACGTCCAGGCTGTTCCCGTTCAGGCCTTCGACGATTTGCCCTTCGCTTGCCTCTACCCACTGGATACGCATGCCCCGCTCGGACGCCCAGCGTCGGATGATGTCAGGTTCGATGCCGACCGGCTCGCCCCGTCCAACGCTGCGAACCCAAGGAGCGGCCGAGCTCCATCCAACCGTCAACGGCCGCCCTTGCTGAACCTCCCGCAGGGTTCCTTCGGCATCGCGGGGGAAGTCGGCACATGCCGACAGTGCGGCCCAGACCACGCAAGAAAATAGGGTGGCAGCTCGGATCATTGCAGGTTAGAAACGACCCGAGACCGTTTCGGTTGCAGAATGTTGCTGAAGCAGGCGGGACAGCGGGAGAGGCAGTTCTCTTGCCCAAATTGGCGAACCTTCTTCCCCGGGTTCAGCACGGCCCTGCCTTTTCGTTCGGTGGTTCGCCAACGAGATGAACTTCTTCTTGGGAGCGATGCTTTTCGAGGATGTCGGGATAACCGTGATCGAGGGTGCTTCCGACATGATCCGGAATCGCACGGTGCTTGAATCCGCCGCTGGTCTGCTCGCTTCCGAAGGGACCACATGGGCGCGCTCCGATCCGTTCTCTACAAGATGGATCGGGATCAGTGCTCTTTGCCGTTCGGGCTGAGCTTGTGAGGGATCCCATGAAAGTAGTAATTTCATGGGCACCCGTTGAAGCCCCTTTTTTGCCCCTCGAAGGGAAAGCAGGACTCCCTTCGACAGGCTCAGGGCGAACGGGTCAGATTTAGCGCAGTCTGCTCTAGAAGCAGGATAGTAGCCCAGCATCGACATTCGATCGGATCCGGTGCGCGGGAGCGAACGTTGGCGGTTTCGACCTGGAGATCCGTTCCGATGTTCTGCCGCAGCAGCCTCAGACTTTGCCCTCTTGCCGGACGCTCGGAGCGCGAGCTCCGCGCGCCCGATCGCAGGCCGGCCTGAGCTGCCCTAGACCAGCAACCACCCAGCGAATTCGGAGTCCGACCATGAGTGACAGCGCAGAATATACCCCGCCCAAGGTCTGGACCTGGGACAAGGAAAGCGGCGGGCGCTTTGCCAACATCAACCGGCCGATCGCTGGCCCCACGCACGACAAGGAACTGCCGGTTGGCCGCCACCCGTTGCAGCTTTATTCGCTCGGGACGCCGAACGGAGTGAAGGCCACCATCATGCTCGAAGAACTGCTCGAGCTGGGCCATGAAGGGGCCGAATATGATGCGTGGCTGATCCGGATCAACGAGGGCGACCAGTTCAGCAGCGGCTTTGTCGAAGTGAACCCGAACTCCAAAATCCCGGCGCTGATGGACCGGAGCGGGTCCGAGCCCGTGCGCGTGTTCGAATCCGGTGCGATCCTGATCTATCTGGCTGAAAAGTTCGGCGCCTTCCTGCCGGCTGACGGAGCGCGGCGCGCGGAGTGCCTGTCCTGGCTGTTCTGGCAGATGGGAAGCGCGCCGTTCCTCGGCGGCGGCTTCGGCCATTTCTACGCTTACGCGCCGGCCAAGTTCGAATATCCGATCAACCGCTACGCGATGGAGGTGAAGCGGCAGCTGGACGTCCTCGATCGCCGGCTCGCGGCCAGCGAATATGTCGCCGGGGCGGATTATACGATCGCCGACATTGCAATCTGGCCTTGGTACGGCGTTCTTGCGAAGGGCGAGCTCTACGATGCGGCCGAGTTCCTGCAAGTGCAGGAATATAAGAACCTGCAGCGCTGGACCGAAGCCGTGGGCGCCCGCCCGGCGGTGAAGCGCGGCCGGATGGTGAACCGAGTCATGGGCGATCCCTCCAGCCAGCTCCACGAGCGGCACGACGCGAGCGACTTTACGACCAGGACAGAGGACAAGCTCCAGCCGGTCGAGGCTGTCGGATCGCCGTGAGAGCGAAGCGAAGATGGCAGCGGGAACCTGCGCTCTGCCTGCCGGGCTCAATCCTCCCGATCGGCCAAGCGGGTGTCAATCTGCACCGGTTCCGAGAGCGTCCGGTGCACCGGACAGCGTTCCGCAATTTCGAGCAGGCGTGCGCGCTCAGCCTCCGTAAGGTCGCCTGCGAGGTGGACGACCCGCTCGATGCGCTCGAGCATCGGGCGGGATTCGCCGGCTGCCGAATTGGCGCTGTCCGCCTGGTGCGCACGCGAGTGCTTGAGGTCGACCGAAACCCGATCGAGCGGAAGATTTTTCCGTTTCGCATAAAGCCGGACCGTCATGGCGCTGCAGGCGCCGAGGCCCGCGAGCAGCAGCTGATAGGGTGACGGGCCGCTATCGAGCCCGCCCATTTCGGTCGGTTCGTCTGCGATCAGATGGTGCCTGCCAAGGGCGATGCTCTGCTGGAACTGGCCGCGTCCGGTTTCCATCACCCGCGCCCATGCCTCGCTCTCGGGCTCGGCGGAAAATGGCTCGACATAGCGGTTCGCCCAGGCCGCGATCGCCTGCGCGGCGTAGGCGGCATCCTCTCGTCGGCTCAGCAAGTGATCGGCCCAGTCAAGGGTCAGGAAGCTCTTCGGATGCTTGGCCCAGCCGAACAATTCACCGGCATTGTCGATCCCGACGACATCGTCCGTCGGCGAGTGAAGGATCAGCAGCGCCTTGCGAAGAGCCTGCAGTTTCGGCTGGAGCCGGGCGCTCGATATGTCCTCGAGCAGCTGCTTGCGCACGGTGAAGGGCCGGCCGGCAAGCTGGATTCGGACCTCACCCTGGCTTTGAATGGCTTCGATATGCTCGCGCAATAGGTGGCGGATGTGCGCCGGATCGGCAGGAGCGCCGATTGTTGCGATGGCTCGCAGCTCGGGCATGTCCTGCGCCACCGCCAAGGCAGCCGCGCCGCCGAGGCTGTGGCCGATCAGAAGAGCCGGGGCCGCTTCGTTGTCGCGCAGCCAATTGGCAGCCGCGATCAGATCCTCCCCGTTGGACGAGAAGTTGGTGCTGGCGAAATCGCCGCTGCTTCCGCCAAGGCCCGTGAAGTCGAAGCGAAGAACGGCGATGCCTTCGGCGGCGAGCGTCTGCGCGATGACCTGCGCGGAAGGCAGATCCTTCCCGCAGGTGAAGCAGTGCGCAAACAAGGCCCAAGCGCGCGGCTTGCCGGCCGGGCGGTCGATCCGGGCAGCCAGCATCTCGCCGGTCTTCGACTTGAACTCGGCGCGAAAGCGATTTGCGTGAGACTGCATTGCGTCCTTTCTGCTGATGCGCACCGAGGAGGGATGCGTTGGAAGAGCGCTCGCGCGAGGTTCCCCGATACTCCGACGATCTGCAATGGACCGCCGCTCGAAACCGCTTCCGGGGCGAACGTCACATTCAGAGCAACGTTCCTAAATCAGTCCCGCATTAGGTGCTGCGCTAAACCTCTGCTATAGGCGCTCTATCACCGATCAGTGCTTCGGGCTTCGGTGGCTGAGAGAGTCGCATTGCTCCCGCCTTTCATTCATGGGAGCACAGCCGTGAGCCACTCCAATACCTCCGCCTTCACACGCTTTCTACACAAGCTGCTTCGCCACTCGGCTTTGGAGGCGGACGAGCAGCAGGCCATTCTCGGCCTTCCGGTACGGCCATCTCAGGTCCGCGCAAATGCCGATATCGTGCGGATAGGCGAGACAGTCGATCACGCTTGCCTTGTCGTCGACGGCCTAGTTGGCCGCTTCGAGCAAACCAGCGAGGGGCAGCGTCAAATCACCAGTCTCCACCTGCCCGGCGACATGATCGACCTGCATTCTGTCGTCGTGCCGAGGTCGAGTTCCGCCCTTCAGGCACTGTGCACCAGCACCGTGCTGCGTGTTCCTCACCCTGCCCTCCGAGACGTCACCGAGCGATTTCCTGCTGTCGGCTACGCATTCTGGAGGGAATGCTCCGTCGATGCCGCTATCCTGTCGCAATGGGTCGCAAATGTGGGCCGCCGTGATGCTCAATCGCGCTTGGCGCACTTTCTCTGCGAAATCGCAATCCTGATGGAGCAAGCAGGTCTGGGCAGCCGAAGCGCCTTCACCCTGGAGGCGACCCAGACGCATCTCGCCGACGCCCTCGGGCTCACGCCGGTCCACGTCAACCGCACCATCAAAGCCCTGAAGGAAGCGGGCGTCCTGCGCCTTGAAGGGCGCACCCTGCACATAGACAAGTGGAATGCGCTCGCCTCGCTCGGCGGCTTCGACGCGAGCTACTTGCACCTCAGACTTGCTTCCCGCCGAGCGTCCACGGCGCCAAGGGCCGACAGAGCGCGCCGAGCCGCCGAGTAGCGGCCGGCACTGCCAGAGGTGGAGGCTTCGGCAGCGCATGGCTCCTTATCTGGGTCGAGACGCATCTTACATATGTTAATTACGCGCTTCGCGCGTTATGCTCCTGACCGACAAACAGGCGGAGGGCCGCACACGCTCTTCGCATCAGGAGAGCGCAGTTGGACCGTCAAACCAAGCACCCACTTTCACCTCTCGTCGAGAGGCTGAGGTCTCGCGTCGAGCTGGACGATCGGGACGAGGCAGCCATCCTCGCGCTGCCGCATACGATCCGCTCCATCACTGCGGGACAGTATATTTTGCGGGAGGGAGACAAGCCGACGCATTGCTGCCTGATCATTTCCGGTTTTGCCATCCGCCATAAGATCGTCTCGGATGGCGGGCGGCAAATCGTCGCACTGCACATGGCCGGCGACATGGTCGACCTCCAGAACTCGCTCCTCGAGACGGCTGACCACAATGTTCAGGCGTTGAGCGACGGGGAAGTAGCCTTCATCCCGCGAGAAGCACTTGAGGATCTTGCCTTTACCAGTCGCGCAGTGGGCAAGGCGATGTGGATCGATACGCTCGTTGACGGCGCGGTCTTTCGAGAGTGGATCGTCAATGTCGGTCGACGCGATGCCCGGCAGCGCGTGGCACATCTCCTCTGCGAGTTCGCCCTACGCCTCGAAGCCGCAGGACTAGGCCAAGCTTGCAACTACACGCTGCCCATGACCCAGGAGCAGATCGCCGACGCAGTGGGTTTGACCTCCGTCCATGTCAATCGAACTTTGAAGGCTCTCGACAGTGAAGGCCTCACGCGGCGCACCAATCGCTCGGTCATCATCGAAGATTGGAAGAAGCTCGCTGAAGCCGGGGACTTCGACAGCGTATACCTGCACATGCCGGACCTGCCGGTGAAGGCAGCATAGCCGGCACAGCGGGACAGGCCCGACGCTGCAGGTCACCCCAGCGGAACCTCTGGGGCACGCCAAACGATGTAGCGGCATCGTCCGCTGCTCCCGACGCGTACATGCCCCGAGAGACTCAGCGCGCTAAGGCCGTGCAAGCGAGTTCCGGTGCCGAGGTTCTTCTTCCATCTGTGTGACAGTGTGGACCTACTCCTCGATGAGGAGGGTTCAGTGATGGATGCAGACTTGGTGAGCGCGCAGGCTCTGAAAACGGCGCGAGACATCATAGCCCACGATGCTCAGCAGGGCCGGATCAACCTTGGCTACTCTCTCGAAGTCCGAGATGAGGCGGGAGAGACGGTGCACACGCTCTACTTCAGCCAAGCGGTGAAGATCATCGGGGCGGACTGAGCTTCTGACGGATCAGAAGCAGTTGATCCAAACCCGGATCAACTGCTCGAATGTGCCGGCCGGACGAGAAAGCCGCTCGCCAGCACTGCAAGGGGTGGAAAACGGACAATCGGTGGAGGCTCTCGCAGCCGCCTCTAGAGTGCTTTCAAGTCAGGTGGAATCACCTGATGGCTCGGAAAGCACGGCAAACACAGCAAACTGGACCCGTTCCCGGTTCAATCCAACCGGGAACGAGTCTAGCATCGTCATTCTGAAGTTCGTTGCTTCAATCTCGCCAGCCGCATTATCTGGAGGCACGCCATTTCAATTCATCGGCTCGGCGCTCACAGCGCCATCAAAGCCTGGCGCTCATTGTTTCTGAGCCTGCAGCTTCTGGCCGGTGGATTGGATGGTCTTGAGGCTTTGGTCCATAGACTTTGTGCAGGCATTCATGAGCGCGCCCGCGTTCGCGGCGTCGATCCGGTCTTTCTGAGCAATCATTGCCGCTTCAATGTCAGCGGCCGCCAATTGGCTGGCGCGGCCGCCGTAGAACAGCTTGGCCGATTGCGCGATTTGCTTGGCCTTGGGCTCTTTCGCGGATTTGGCGAAGATGTTGCTCACCATCAGACAGCGCACGTCATCGCCTCCCCCCTGAGCTCCGACGGCGGCAGGTGTGGTGGCAAGGACAACAGCAATGGCAAGAGCGACGGGAATGGATTTCATGAGGTCTCCAGAGAAAACACCAACTGCAGGCAATCAGCCCGGCTAAAGCGCCTGCCGCACTAGCAGCGCGCCGCCGGCGGCTCCAGCTCCCGTTTTGGTTGCTGACGAGATTGTCCGGTTGAATGCCCGAAGCCGACATTCGGCCGGGAGGAGGCACCGAAAGGTTTCAACCCTGCAAATGCTGCTGGCCTGGCGGCTGTGGCAGAGTGACCTGGCCCAGGGACGCCTCCCACATGGGGTGCGTGTTCATCCCGATGTGGTGCGCCCGAATGCAAGATCGTCGGCGGCTGAAGATGCAGTGGATCGGAGCCGAACTGCCGGAGTTGATCTAACGGTCCCGCAGTTACCCTGAGCGCTGCGGGGCCACTTAGCTGCGCCACTCTCAAATGAAGGCGGGACCTACCCTGCCGTCTGCATGAAGCTTATCCCGGAACCACACCATTTCCGGACGATACAGGACCTTTGCTTGCATCCTCCAGCTTGTGAGATCGTTCCTTCGGCAGACCGCCAGCGCCACCTCCCGTCCCGGCGCTGGCGGCATTTGCTTGGGAGAAGCTCCACCTCGGCAGACTTGGCACACGACAAGTTATCGGGTGCACCATCTACGAGGTTCAAGTGACACATGGCGCCAGACAACGAACTCAGAGTTCCGACAGTGATCGAACGCCGCATGCCCAGGAGGAACGCAGCCTTTTCAGCTGGAGGAGCGCCTCTGCCGCGGGCGCCGTGACGCTCGCGGCAGCGGCTATCTTCAACAATCTGCGTGCAAGGCAGGCCGAGGCGCGAAATCCTCCGATCGGCCGATTCATCACAGTCGACGGTGTCCAGCTCCATTATGTCGAGCGTGGCGCCGGCAGCCCCATAATCCTGCTGCATGGCAATGGTGCCATGGTAGACGATTGGGAGGCGAGCGGCGTCATTGACGGGCTCGCCGCCGAGCACCGGGTCGTCGCGTTCGACCGGCCGGGATTCGGTCGTACGCCGCGTCCGCGCACGCGCATTTGGACACCGAAAGCGCAAGCCGCTCTCTTTGCCAAAGCGATGCGGCAGCTGGACCTCGAGCACGCTGTGATCGTCGGCCACAGCTGGGGGGTCCTTCCTGCGCTGGCGCTGGCACTTGATCATCCGGAGTTGGTGTCGGGGCTCGTCCTCATGTCGGGGGTTTTTTATCCGGAGATCCGCGCGGACATCCTTACGTCGCTTCCGTCAGCGGTGCCGGGCCCGGGCGACGTGATGTGCCACACGATCACGCCGCTTGTGGCGACTGCGACCTCACCGATGCAGACCAAATCGGTGTTTAGGCCGGCCGCAGTTTCGGACCGTTTCGCAGGGTTCCCAATGGATATGTCGCTCCGCCCCGGACAGATGCGGGCACAAGTGAAGGAAACGGTGATGCTGCCGGTGGTGACTCGGCGCCTATCGAAACGGTACGGCGAGCTGAACTTGCCGGTTACGATCGTCACGGGCAGTGGCGACGAACTCGCAAACCCGGAAACTCAATCGAAGCGGCTCCATCAGGTCATAAGAAACAGCCGATTGGTCAATCTTCCAGGCATTGGTCACATGGCGAATTACAGCGCCCTGGCGGCCGTGTTGCAGGCAATTACGGACACTGCTGAAGAAGCGAGCGCCACTGCAAAAAACCTGACCTAGAGTACCGCCTCGCCTGATTGTTGCTCCGCGCAGAGCCTCTGGCGCGGAGCTAAAACCCGCCTTGTCTGTCGGAGCGGTTGCCCGAGGGTCAGTGGAGCGCGTTCGAGCGCAGGGGCGGGAGCGACCTGCCCGGCCTATCGCTCATTGGGGCCACACCACTCAGCTGGGCGCGCGCAGGCGGCGTAGGGCTGCCACCCCGAGAGGCAGCGCCACCAGAAGAGCGAGCGCCGTCAAGGGGAGGCCGCCCTGGTTAGCCCCTTTTCGCCACCCACCGTGCACACCTGCCGTGTCGTTCATCGGCTCAAACAGGGCTCCAGTCGTGTTCGGGCTCCCCTCGCTGGCCAGAAACCCTTTGTGGAGCGCTCGGCCAGTTAACCAGGTTGTTAAGGTGGGGACCAGCCGCTTTTGAACTGCAGCAAACTTGCCCGCCCCTCCGATAATGACCTCCGCCCGGGGTCGGTCAACCAGCTTGACGACCGTCTGGGCGACCTTTTCCGGCGTATAGACGGGGGGCGCCGCCCGCACCCGCAGGCCACTGAAGTTAGCGGCATGGTGGAAAAAGGGCGTGTCGATCACCGATGGCAGAATCGTGCAGATATGGATGTCCGGGTGATCCAGCACCTCTTGCCTGAGCGCCTCCGAGAAGCCTCTGATCGCGAATTTGCTTGTCGCGTAGGCACTCCCGTCCGGCTTGGCGATGCGGCCGACGATCGAGCCGTTCTGGATCAGAACGCCCTGCCCTTGTCGATAGAAGGCGCCCATCGCAACCTTCGCGCCATGTACGTAACCGAAAAGGTTGGTTTCTATCACTGAGCGCCAGACGTCACTGGGAATGTCCTCAAAGCGGCCGAAGACGCCGACGCCCGCGTTGTTGAACCAAACGTCGATCCGGCCGAAGCGCTCGAGAATTTGGCGCCCGAGTTCCTCGACGTCTTCCTCGCGCTTCACGTCAGTCGGAATCGCCAGCGCGTTTCCGCCCCGCTCCTTGCACTCGCGTTCGACCTCGCGCAACTTTTCGGCGCGTCGTGCCGCGAGCACGACCGTATCGCCCAAATCCGCGAAGGCGTGTGCGGTAGCACGACCGATGCCGCTCGACGCGCCGGTGATCACCACCACGCGGCCGCTCTTATGTGAGACCATGTCAACGCTCCTGTTCTCACCCAGCCTGAGGTGCGAATTCCGGGCCGTGCTCGTTTATGTTGCAGTGCAGAATGGCGCGGGAACGGGCGGTGGGGAGCCTCGGTTCCTTCGGAGCAGTCGCTCGTGCGGGACGTCATCGATCGTAAACTGAAACGTCAAATCGCGTCGCTGAGTGCCCGCAATCTTCTCCGCAACGCTGCTCATGACGGCGGCTCCAACATCCCGCAAACGTTCCACAGCCGGCACCTGCCCAAGCCCTTGTCGCTTCTCGTCCGCTTCTCGTTTCCTTATTTGGGAGAGCATGATCAGTCAGGAGGCGTTCTAGCGGCTCCACCTCGGCTGGCGACCTCTGCGACGGCTGCCGCCACCTCTTCGGTCGCGAAGTGGTGCAGCATGTGCCCCATTCCCGGCAGGCACGTAAGTCGCGCGTCGGGAAGCACCTGGGTCATCGGCAGGGCATGCATTATGTGACTGACCATCGTGTCGCTGGCGCCGGCAACCACATGCACGGGCGTGCGGCAGGTCGGGTAGGCGAACGCGCTCCTCCAGAGCTCCGTCTGCTGCAGTGCGGAGTCCTCCGCGATCGCCATGGTCGTCTCCCGAACCGCGGCCAGACCGAAGGGGTATTTCTCCCGGAAATGAGCCGGAATCCCGTTGGGCCGGAACACGTATTGGAACATTGCGGACATCAGCGCCGGGTCGACCGCCTGGCCGACGGTGATGTTGAAGAGATCCCCAGCCCCCAATGTTGCCCTAGGGCCAAATACCAGCGCTTCCATCCTGGCCGACGGAAAGGAAATTGGGGAGATTGCCACGATGCCGCCGAGCTCGCCCGGATAGGCCATCGCCCAGGCCAGCGCCACGGCCGCGCCGTAGGAATGACCGACGACGATCGGCCGCTCCACCCCGAGCCCCTGAACCGCATCACGGATGAGTCTTGCCTGCGCCCAAGGCGAGGCGTCCATCAGGCGCCTCCGATCGCTCTTTCCATATCCCGGGCGGTCGAATGCAAGCACGCGGTGGTCCTGCGCCAGTCTGTCGAAGGGACCAAGCACCATGTCCTCCAGTGTGGACATCATCCCGGGAATGAGGATGAGCGGCGGCCCCGATCCTCCTTCGAAATAACCGAGGCGGCGGCCCTCGGGTGTGAAGGCCAGCTTGCGCGGGAGCTGACGCGGATCCGCATCGTCCGGAACAAACTCGGGCAATTCGCCGAGTTCGCTGGGCGGGTAGGTCTGGCTCGAACGCTCGTCGTCCCTGCGTTTGTTAAAAAACATCGGGCTACCTCTTCGCTTTCGGTGACGGATACTGGGGCTGTGCGGGAACTCCCTGTACCACCCGCACAGCCCAAACCGGCAGCTTAAGGCGTCAAGGGCATGCCTAGGACCCGGGCCTGCTGAAGGTGACCGGTTATGACAGGCGCGGCAGCCGCGGCGGCAGCCTTCAGCGCT
Source organism: Pseudomonadota bacterium (assembly GCA_030773375.1). Lineage (GTDB taxonomy): Bacteria > Pseudomonadota > Alphaproteobacteria > Sphingomonadales > Sphingomonadaceae > Allosphingosinicella. The sequence goes on along the minus strand of JALYNE010000031.1, from coordinate 2,410 downwards.
GGATTCTCGCCAGCGGCGGCGTAGGCGCCGTGAACCAGAAGCGCCTCGTTGTGCGCGACGAGCTGCATCCGAAGATAGCTGAGCTCGAACGTATCCGGGCCTTCGCCCGCGAGCAGGTTCAGCATGTTGGCGTGGCGGTTGAGCATCCTGGGCGGCGGGGGAGCGACGCCCCCTTGCCGGGCCGCAGCCATCAGCGCGGCGCTGAGGCGCGTGTGATGTTCGATCATTTGCTGCGCATAGCCGCGCAATTGAGGATTCCGCCCGCGTTGCAGCAGCAGCTGCGCGGTCTGGATTTCCAGCAGGTCGCCGGAAGCGGCGAGCATCATATACTCGACGGCGTTGTGCGGAACGCCCATTGGAGGCGGCTGCAGCGGTAACTTACCGCCAGGGCCGATGCCGGGCGCCGCGCACGCGCTGAGTGAAGCCGCGGCCGCGGCAGTGAGGAACAGGTTTCTCATTTCAAAATCTCCAGATCTTCGGGTTCGGTCAGCCGCCGGAAACGGGGGTGAAGGTGATGCGACCCACCGGCCGATTAGGATCGAACTTCCACTTCGGCGGCAGGTCGGCATCGCCTCTTATGCCTGGGTGCCGCCGGATCGGCTCGACTTCCGGATCGCGCTCAAATCCGCCCTGGATGATGAGGTAAGGCCCAAGCTCGTTGTTGCGCTCGGTGCCCGCGTCCATGGCGTAGAGGTCCATCGTCACTGGCCTCGTCATCCGATAGGCATCCACCCCGGTGACGCCGGTGAATCCGTCATTGGTCTGGGCGAGCATGAACAGGCCGGTGATCATCGGATATTGCGCGCTGACGTCGAGCTCCAGCGTGCGGGTCTGGCCCGCTGGAGTGCCGGCGGCGAGCGCGACAGACCCATAGGGCCCACCGATTCTGATCGCTACCTCGTCCGCCTGCAGGCCGACATTGCCTTCCTCGGCAGTCCGCATCACGCCAGGGTTGGCGGGTTTTCCTTCGGCGAACAGCGGCGGCAAGCCCGCAATATGGCTGTAGAAGGTACTGATCGCGAATATCTGGCCGGGAGTCATATTCTCGTAGGTGATGCGGATCCGCTTTCCGCCGGCAATCCTGGTGGAATCGGCAGGCACCGGATTTTGGGCTTTCGGGAAGGGTCTCAGGTCCTGAGCCGAGGCGGTGCCGGCGAGCATCGCCACCATCCCGGCCGCGGCGGTCATCAAAAGGCTTGGCTTCATGATTGTCTCCGGTGTGCAAAAGATTGCCGCCAGCACACAGGGCACATGCTGGCGGCATTCTGGAGAACTACCTCACCCACCGGAGGATGCACAGCAGAGGTGCTGGATCGTCCGAAGTTGGTGCGATTTGCTGTGGCCTTAGATCAAGACCCTGGAGGTGCGTTTCATGACGGGCTGAACGCCTTTCCACGACGGGGAACATAGAGCCGGCCGGAGCGGTTCGGCAGAACTCAAGCGGGAAAACGACATGGCCCCCAACTCCCTCGACCGGTTGCTCGCGACGCTCGACGTGCAGCTCCACGCATTTGCGGTGCTCGAGATCGCGTCCGGGTCGCGTCTCATATTTCCCCCAATGAATGTTATCGTCGTGCATTACGTCCTGAGCGGCCACGGCTCGCTCGAAGTCAACGGTGCTACGCCTATCGAAATCGCGGAGGGCTCGATCGCCGTCGTGCCGCCGAAGCGCGGTCAGGCACTGGTGGCCGGCGGAGATGCGCTACGGGACGTGCTGGCCACCGAGAATTGCTCGATGCTGGTGGACGCGCTCCTTCAGTTCGACGCCGCGGGCGGGGCTATGGGCGACCTTCGGATTATCTGCGCGACCGTCACAGCCTCTTACAGCGGCTCGTTCGGCCTGTTCGACTCCCTGGCCGGCCCAATCACCGACGATGCGACAGATCTCGCTCCCGTGCGCATCGCCTTCGAAACGCTTGCGGCGGAGCGCAGCGCGCCGGACATCGGCACCCATGCCCTTACCTCGACCGTGATGAAACAGTGCCTCATCCTGCTCGTCCGCCGCCAGCTGCAGCGGGGGAGCCTAGCCTCGCCCTACTTTGCCAGCCTTGCGGACACGCGCCTGGCGAGCGCAATCGCACTGATCCTCGAAAAGCCGGGTGCTCCGCTGAGTGTGGCTGAACTCGCCGCGGCGGCGGGCATGAGCAGAACCGCGTTCACAAAGGCGTTCTCCGACGCCTTCGGCCAGCCACCCATGGATTTCGTCCAGAAAACGAGACTTCATCGGGCAGCACAATTGCTCGCCTTCACTCAGCTGCCGGTGAAGGTCATCGCCGGCAGCACCGGCTTCGGCAGTCGCAGCCACTTTTCGCACGCATTCCGCCGTGCGTACAACCAGGATCCGACGGCATACCGGAAGCGCCACAGCCGGAACGAGATCGCTCTTCCGGCCAACACCGGCCGGTCCTGG
>JALYNE010000030.1 GCA_030773375.1 Pseudomonadota bacterium | reverse complement strand
TTCGGGAAATGGTATCCCTTGGTGACGAGCTGCGTTCCGACGACGATGTCGATCGCCCCTGCTTCCATGCGGCCGACGAATTCCGCGGCCTTGGCAGGTGACCAGATCGTGTCCGAAGTGACGATGGCGGTGCGTGCGTCGGGAAAGAGCGCGCGCACTTCGTCGGCGATCCGCTCAACCCCTGGACCCACGGGGACCAGAGTGTCGACCTCCTCGCATTCCGGGCAGGCGCGGGGCGGGGGCATCATGTGCCCGCAATGGTGGCAGGCGAGGCGGTGCACCAGCCGGTGCTCGACCATCCAGGCGGTGCAGTTCGGGCACTGGAACCGGTGGCCGCAATTGCGGCAGAGCGTGAGCGGAGCATAGCCGCGGCGATTGAGGAACAGCAAAGTCTGCTCGCCGCGCTCGAGATTGGCTTCCATTTCGCGCACCAGCGTCGGTGCGAGCCACCGTCCGCGCGGCGGCGGATCCTGGATGAGGTCGATCGCGCTGATCTCAGGCATCTCTGCCGCGCCGTAGCGGTCCGGAAGGGATATTTCGCGGTACACCCCGATTTCCGCCATGTGACGTGTCTCGATGGCAGGCGTGGCGGAGGCGAGCACGATCGGGATCTTCTCAAGCTTTGCCCGCATCACCGCGACGTCGCGGGCATGGTATTGAACCCCTTCCTCCTGCTTGAAACTCGTCTCGTGCGCCTCGTCGACGACGATGAGGCCAAGGTCCTGATAGGGAAGGAACAGCGCCGATCGTGCACCCACGACGACCTTCGCATCTCCAGTCGCGATTGCCCGCCAAGCCCGCCGACGCTGCGACTGGCGGAGCCCGGAATGCCAGGCAACGGGCTCGCAGCCGAACCGCGCGGTGAAGCGCTTCAGGAAAGGCTCGGTGAGGGCGATCTCGGGCAACAGAACAAGCGTCTGCCGGCCCATGCGCAGCGACTCCGCGACGGCTTCGAAATAAACTTCGGTCTTGCCCGATCCCGTGACCCCGTGGAGCAGAAAGGGCGCGAATTCGGCTGCCTGCACGGCGCCCACGAACTCGCGCGCCGCTGCGTACTGCGCGGCCTCCAGCCGTGGCGGCCGGTGATCCGGGTCCGGGCGAGGGAAGGGATCGTCCACCGACACTTCGACAGCTTCGATGGCGCCAGCCTTCACCAAGCCTCGGATGACGCCGTCCGATACGTCTGCGGCCAGCGCAAGCTCGCGCACCAGCCCCTGGCGATCACCAAGCCGCTCCAGGGCCTGGCTCCGCTGCGGTGTCAGCCGCTCGGGAATATTGCCTGTCGCCCGGTATTCGGTGACAGTTCTCGCCCCGTCGAGCGCGCTCGAGGTGGGCAAGGCCATCCTCAGCACCGAGGCGAGCGGCGCGAGGTAGTAGTCAGAGGTCCAGCCCACCAATCGGCGGAGCGGTTCGCGGAGCGGCGGGAGATCATAAACCTGGAGCAGCGGGCGCAGCCTGTTCTCCTCCACCTGATCGGTCGGCGCGCGATCGGGCTCCCAGACGACGCCCGTCACCTGCCTGGGCCCGAGCGGCGCGAGCACCACAGACCCCGGCTCGACGCGCAGTCCGTTCGGAATGCGATAATCGAGCGGCCCCAGAGCGGCATTGAGGAGGATCACGCGGGCGCGGTTCATCCACGGCTAGATCGAGTCTCGCGGCCCAAAACACAACCTTGGCCACAGCCTTCGGCAGTGAGGTGAGGCGAGACCTGCTGCGCCGATGCAACGGAAGTTTCCGTTCAGCCGTTTCCTGGCCGTCACGATGGTTGGAGAAATCGGATGGACGCGTTGCTTACCCGGCGGGCGCTGATCGGCGCCGGCCTCCTTATTCCCGTTGTCACGCTTCCCGGCTGCGCCACCGGCCTCGGCGGCCTTGGCCTTGAAGATGCCATCAGGCGCCTGCTCACGATCTCCTCCCAGCGCGCTTTCGCGGGGCTGTTGCAGGAGAACGGCTTCTTCACGGACGAGCTGACGCGGATACCACTCCCGCCGCAATTGGGCGGGAACGCCGTCAGAACCGCATTGTCCGGGCTGCTTGGCATCGGCATGGTCCAGGAGCGGCTGCTTCGGCTGGTAAATACCGCCGCCGCGAACGCCGCCGAGGCCGCGGCGCCGGTAGTCTACCAGTCCATCCGAACCATGAGCATATCGGACGCGGTATCGATCGTCCGGGGCGGCCCCACCGCCGCGACCGACTTCCTGCAGCGCAGCATGGGCAATGCGATTTTTGACGCGCTGTTCCCCGGTATCGGCAATGCGCTGCGCGTGGTGGATAATGGTATTCTAAGCCGGGCCATACAGGCCGGGACCGGCATCAACTTCGCAGGCCTTCAGCAGCATGTCGCGAGCGGTGCCGCCGATGCGATTTACCGTGCGATCGGCCGCGAGGAAGCCGCCATCAGAGCGAGTCCGGCTTCCGCCAACGATCCGGTGCTGGCCGGCATCTTCGGCGTACTGGGCCGCTGACGGCCCGATCACTTCATGGTCAGCACCGAAGACAAAGCGGAAATGGCCGTCCAGAGGTTCTGGAGGCGAAGATTTTCGTCCTCGGCGTGCTGGTTATTGTCGTGGTTCCAGAACCCCAGGACGACCGAAGGCGCGCCGAGCTCCTCGCGGATGAGGTAAAGCGGCAGGCTGCCGCCGAGGCTGGGGAGGACCACAAGCTGGCCGTCTTTGCGAAGCGCGGCCGTCAGGTCGCGGACCAGCGGGTGCTCCAGCTTCGTGCGCTCGGCCGGGTATCCAGCTTCGCTCGCGAGCTTTGCGATCTTCGGGAAACGGAGCCGCTCTTCCATCGTCGGCTCGCGATCGAACAGGGCATAGCCCTGGCCGCGGATATGCTGTCTGACTTTCTCGATTTGCCGCTGCGGCGAATCGCCGAGCACCAGCCGCAGATCGAGCGCCGCAATGGCGGTGGAGGGGATCACGTTGCTCGCGCGCTCACCGACATCGGCACTCCGAATGCCGTTGATGTTGAGCGACGGAAGCTGGATGAGCTCGGTGAGGCTCGCTCCGCCGCCCTCGGTCCAGCCGAGCCCGAGATCCCGCCTCAGCGCCGCGTCGGGCGGCGGAACGGCGGCAATCGCGGCCCGCTCGGCGGGCGAAAGCGGCACCACATCATCGTAGAATCCGGCAATGGTGACGCGCCCGTTCTCGTCCTTCATGGACGCCAGCAGCTCGGCCAGCATCATCGCAGGATTGGGCGCCCAGTTGCCGTAATGGCCGCTATGGAGCGGGCGGACGGGTCCGTACACGGTGAGTTCCGCATTGACGTCGCCGCGCACGCCAAGCGTGAGCTGCGGAGGCCCGGACTGATGGGCGGGGCCGTCGATGATGATCCAGCCGTCCGAAGCGAGCACCGACTTGTGGCGGCGAAGCAGCTCCTTGAGGTTCGGCGAACCCGCTTCCTCTTCACCCTCCAGCACGATCTTGAGGTTGAAGGAGGGCCGTTTCTTGTCCGCCTTCAGCGCATCGACAGCCGCGAGGATGGCCATCACGCCGGCTTTGTCGTCAGACGCACTCCGGGCGTAGACTCGCCATTCCGGATCGATCGGCTGGCCGGGCGCAGGAAAGGGGAGGGCCTTGCCGCCCCGGTCGTGCCGCCCTGAAAGAAGCACCGGGTTGAACGGCTGCGTCACTTTCCACTGCTCGGGCGTGACGGGCTGGCCATCATAATGGGCGTAAAGGATCAGCGTTCGCTTCGCGCCCGGGACTTTCCATTCGCCGTAAATGAGCGGCGGCACCTTGCCGTTCTCGCTCTCCAGCAGTCGCGGCGAGAGCCCGCGCTGCTCCATCATCCTCGAGATATGTTCTGCGTTGCGACGTATGTCGCCAAGGTCGGAAGCGACATTGGGGATCCGTAGAAGGTCGACATAGTCGCGCAGCACTGCGCCCTTGTTCGCCTCCAGCCACTTCTGCGGGGCAGCAAGAGCGGCCGCCGTGTTCGTTGCCGCTATTGCCATCAGTGCCGCTACCAAAGCCCGCATGCTTTCACTCCTCCGATTGCCGACGCCGCTCATCTCAGGCTAAGCCGCCTGCGCGCACTATCTCAAGGACTCGAAGACAATGAAATTCTTCGTCGACACTGCCGACATCGATCAGATCAGGGAATTAGCCGAGACCGGCCTTCTCGACGGAGTCACGACCAATCCGTCGCTCGTTCACAAATCAGGCAAGAACTTCCTCGAGGTGGTTCGCGAGATTGCCGCGGTGGTTACCGGCCCCGTTTCGGCCGAGGTCGTAGCCGCCGATCATGCCGAAATGATGCGCGAAGCCGAGATCCTTCGGAAGATCGCCGAGAACGTCACCATCAAGGTTCCTCTCACCATAGACGGGCTTAAAACCTGCAAGGCGCTGACATCGGACGGCACGATGGTGAACGTCACCCTCTGCTTCACCGCCAACCAGGCGCTGCTCGCGGCCAAGGCCGGGGCGACGTTCATTTCTCCGTTCGTCGGCCGCCATGACGACATCGGCTTCGACGGGATGCAGATCATTTCGGAGATCCGGATGATCTACGACAATTACGATTATGCGACGCAGATCCTGGTGGCGAGCATCCGCCATCCGGTTCACGTGCTGGAATCGGCCAAGATCGGCGCGGACGTGATAACCGCTCCGCCTGCCGTGATCCGGCAGCTCTTCAAGCACCCGTTGACCGACCGGGGGCTCGAAACCTTCGCCAGCGACTGGGCGAAAACGGGGCAGACCATCGCATAGGGCCTGATCGGCTGAGATGGAAGCGCTACGCGCTTCCGCCGCAGGCGAGAATCGGGCCTTCTTTATACGGTGAAGACCTCGATTCAAGAATCGGGCTGAATCAGCCTGATCCGATCAAGGGCTAGGATAAAGTCCATCGCTTATTAAGCCTGTTCGAGTTAGGCTGCTGGGCGATGGGCAAAGTCATCAACTTCGAGGATCGGGCGCTGGCGACCCTTCGTGCGCGGGTGGCGGCGGCCGAAGAGGCCAATCAGGACCTCATTGCTTTTGCCCGCGGCCATTCGGGCGCTGTTGCTTCGATTCACGAGGCGGTGCTCGCGGCAGTGGAAGCCGAAGGGTTCGACCACCTCATCCACATCATCACTCAGGATTGGCCGCAGATACTGGGGCTCGATGCGGTCGCAGTGGCGCTCTACGCCGGTGACAAGGGCATGCGCGCCGACGCCTCCGGCCTCCAGTTCGTCGATCCTCGGGTGATCGAACGCTCGCTTGCCGGCTTCGAGGGCGTGGTGCTGCGCGGGGTGAAGCGCGGCCATCCTTTGTTCGGCCCGGCCTGCAGCCTGATCCGTGCCGAGGCGCTGGTGCGCCTCGACAGCGATCCGCCGCTCCCGAGCGGGCTGCTTGCTCTTGGGCAACGCGGCGAGCTCGGCTTTGAAAGTCGCCACGGCGCCGAGCTCCTCGTCTTCCTTGGACGTGTTCTGACGCGCAGCATAAGCCGGTGGCTGGTCCCCTGAACAGCCACCAGCTCGGCGCGCATCCCGCAGCTGCGCTCGCACTTTCATGGCACCACCATCTCCTTGGCGGCCGGCGCCGCTCTGCGCATACGGTCCGTGCATATGTTGCAACCGCGCACCGGCTGATTTCGTTTCTTGGCGAGCATGCCGGCGGTCCTGTGGACGGCCAGGTGCTCGCCCATCTCAAAGCCGCCGATCTACGAGCGTTTCTGACGCGCCGCCGGGCCGAAGGCCTCGGCAACAGCTCCGCCGCGCGCGAGCTGTCGGCGATCCGTGGCTTCCTGGCCTTCGCCGCAGCCGAACAGGGACGCGAGGCGGCCATTCCCAAGCTCAAGGGCCCCAAGCGGCCGCGCAGCGTTCCGCGCCCGATTTCGCCGGGTGAAGCCGTCGCGCTCGCCGAAGACGTTGCCGAGGATGCCGCGGAGCCTTGGATCGCCGCGCGCGACTTCGCCGTACTGATGCTTCTTTACGGGTCCGGGTTGCGCGTTGCCGAAGCCCTGGGGCTCACCGGTGCTGCGCTTCCGCTTGGAGAAGCGATCAGTGTGACCGGCAAGCGCAGCAAAACCCGGATCCTGCCACTGCTGCCGCCCGTCAAATCTGCGATCGAGCATTATGCAGCGCTTTGCCCCTACGCTCTGGGTACGACAGAGCCGCTTTTCCGCGGCGCCCGCGGAGGCCCGCTGAACGGCGAGCTCGTCCGCCGTGCCGTCCGGAAAGCGCGCGTTCGGCTCGGCCTGTCCGACCGAACGACGCCCCACGCCCTTCGCCACAGCTTTGCCACGCATCTGCTTGGCCGCGGGGCCGACCTGCGATCGCTTCAGGAGCTGCTCGGCCATGCCAGCCTGTCCTCCACGCAGATATACACCGCCGTCGATACCGCGCATCTGCTGGATGTTTATCGGAATGCGCACCCGCGCGCTTAACGGTCTGCCCGCCAGCGGATTACCCGCCACACATAAAGGCCGAACATCAGGATCAGGATCCCCGTCGAGAGCGGCCCCATATAGGCGCCGATCGTCTCGTAATTCTCGCCCAGCTGCTGGCCCACCAAGGCAAGCATGGCCGTCCAGCCCAAGGTCCCGACCGTCGAGGCAAGAAGGAAGGTTCTGAGCGGCATTTGGAAGAGACCGGCCGGCACCGACACGAGTGAGCGGAGCGACGGCGTCATCCGGCCGATCAGGACAACCAGCCACCCGCGTTCGTCGAACCAGCGATCGGCGCGCTGAAGATCATGCCAAGTCACCGTCAGCCAGCGCCCCCAGCGCCGCACAAAGGGCCGGAACCGCTCGATGCCAAGCGCGCGGGCCAGGAGATACCAGCTGGTGTTTCCCAGCATCGCTCCCGCCGTTCCTGCCGCGATCACTCCCGGCAGCGTCATCGGTCCGCGCTCGGCTTCGATGCCGGCCAGCGGCATGATCACCTCCGACGGGATTGGAGGAAAAACCGTTTCGATGAACATGAGAAGCGCGACGCCCAGATAGCCGCCTTTGCCGATGAGATCGCCGATCCAGTCCGTCACGCGACTTTCGCTTCGATGGCGTCCCAGATGGTCGCTGGGGTGTCCGACCCATTGAACCGGTCAATAGCGACGATCCCGGTGGGCGAGGTGACATTGATTTCGGTGAGAAAGCCGCCGATCACGTCGATGCCGACGAAGAGGAGGCCCCGCCGGGCCAGCTCGGGACCCAGCGCAGCGCAGATCTCCTGCTCGCGCGGCGTGAGGTCGGTCGCTTCCGCACTCCCGCCGGCGGCGAGGTTCGATCGTATTTCACCCCTGCCGGGAAGGCGGTTGATCGCGCCAGTTGGCTTACCGTCGATCAGCACGATCCTCTTGTCCCCACTCGTCACCTGGGGGAGAAAAGCCTGTACCATGAAAGGCTCCACCCAGACCTGGTTGAAGAGCTCGGTCAGCGCGGAAAGATTGGCTCCGTCCCGGCCGATCTTGAACACTGCCGACCCTGCATTTCCGTAGAGCGGCTTCACGACGATGTCGCCATGTTCTGCCTGGAAGGCGCGGGTCTCCTGCAGCGAGCGTGTGATGAGTGTCGGCGGCATGAAGCGCGCATAATCGAGCACGAACAGCTTTTCGGGCGCGTTGCGGACCGAGGCGGGGTCGTTCACCACGAGCGTATCCGGCTGGACCCGCTCGAGGAGGTGCGTCGCGGTGATGTAGCCCAGGTCGAACGGGGGATCCTGGCGCATCAGCACGACGTCGACATCGTCCGACAGGTCCAGCGTGTGCCATTCCCCGTAGCTGAAATGGTTGCCCGATTCCGGCCGCACTTCGACCGGGCGGACGCGCGCGCGTAAGCGCCCGCTCGAATAGCTGAGATCCGGCGCGACATAGTGGTACAATGTGTGGCCCCGCTTCTGGGCCCCGAGCATGATCGCGAAAGTCGAATCGCCCGCGATGTTGATGCTCTCCATCGGGTCCATTTGGACGGCCACTCTCAGCGTCATGCGCATCTCCTTGCCGCCGCGCGCTTACGGCAGGCGCGGTGGGCTGTCACGCGTGCCAGACGTTGCGGACGTGGCGAGGCAGGCGCCAGGGCACGATGAACAGAGCGTCGATGCGCATGTCGTCGCCTTCGCGCACGAAGCGCGGCGCGAGCGCCTCTGCGGCGGCAGCCACGCGCCGGAGGCGATAGGCATCGAGCGCGAAGCTTGCCTCCGCCGTGCTTGCCCGCGCCTTCACCTCGACGAACGCAACCATTCGCTTCCTCTTGGCGACAAGGTCGACTTCTCCGACCGGGGTCCGCACGCGACGGGCGAGGATCCGCCAGCCTTTTAGCTGAAGCCACAGCGCCGCTATGGCTTCGCCCCGGCGCCCGCCCCGTTCTGCGCGCTGTCGCTTCATTTCAGGGCGAGCGCCCGCTCGTACACCTCGCGTCGGGGAACGCCGAGCGCCTGCGCGACTTCGGCCGCCGCTCGCGAAGTCGAGAGGCGATTCATCGCCTCGCGAAGCGCCGCGTCGACATCCGCGGCCTTGGGGGCTTCCGCTTCGCCCGGCGGCGCGACGACGATCACGATCTCGCCCTTGGGCGGCGCATCGGCATAGCCGCGGGCGAGTTCCTCCAAGCTTCCGGTGACGGTTTCCTCGAACCTCTTGCTGATTTCGCGAACGACGGCCGCCTGGCGGTCGCCAAGCCCTTCCTTCAGCGCGGCAAGTGCCGCGCCAAGCCGAGGGCCGCTTTCGTAAAGGATGAGCGTCGCCTTCACCCCGGCCACTTCGGCGATCGCCGTGGCTCGCGCACCGGCCTTGGCGGGAAGAAATCCGATGAAGAGAAAACGGTCGGTGGGGAGGCCCGCGAGCGTCAGCGCTGCGATCGCCGCGCATGGGCCCGGAACGGTGGTGACAGTGAGCCCAGCGGCGCGCGCCTCCCGGACGAGCTTGTAGCCGGGATCCGAAATGAGCGGCGTGCCTGCATCCGACACCAGCGCAACCGCGCCCTGCGCCATGCGCGCAAGCAGCTCGGGGCGCACCCGGTCGGCATTGTGGTCGTGGTATGGCGTCATCGGCTTTTTCACGCCGATATGGGCGAGAAGCTTTGCAGTGACACGGCTGTCTTCGACCGCGACGACGTCTGCGCCCTTCAACACTTCGGCCGCGCGCGGGCTGAGATCGGAAAGATTGCCGATCGGTGTTGCGACGATGTAGAGGCCGGGTGCCAGTTTTTCGCTCATGGGATGATGGTCATGGCAGAGCATTCGCATCGCCCGCAAGCGCGGCGGTCCTTTCTACGGCTTGCGGGCGCAGCAGGGCTCGCGGTCGCGCTCGCCGGCTGCCAGATCGTGCCCGGCGGCTCGCGCGGGCAGCAGGCCCCGCTGCCGCCGCCGGATCCGGAACGCGAAGCGCCGCTCACGCTCCAGACTCCGCACAAGGTGGCTGTTCTCGTGCCGCTGGCGGGGCCTAATGGCGGCGTTGGAACGTCCCTTTCCAATGCCGCCAATCTCGCGTTGGCGGATGCGCGCGGCGAGCGCCTTCAGCTCACCGTCTACGATACCAGTGCGGGCGCGGCTGCCGCAGCCGAGCGGGCGCTTGCGGAGGGCAATCGGCTGTTCCTCGGGCCGCTCCTTTCCGAGGACGTGCGCGCAGTCGCGCCGCGCGCGCGGCGGGCGCAGGTGCCCGTTATCTCTTTCTCGAATGACGTCAGCGTCGCAGGGAACGGCGTTTACATCATGGGCTTCAATCCCGCGCAGTCGATCGAGCGGGTGGTCCGCTATGCTCGCGGGCAGGGGGTGCAGCGCTTCGCAGGCCTTATTCCCGAAGGGGACTATGGCGTTCGCTCCGGGCAGGCGCTGGCACGCGCGGTGGAAGGCTCGGGCGGGCGGCTGGTCGCGTCTCAGACTTTCGGCCGGACGCCCGCAGCGCTGCGCTCGGCGGCCATTCGCCTCAACGCGCAAAGCCCTTATGATGCGGTACTGATCGCGGACAACGGCCGTATCGCCATGTCCGCGGCAACGACCATTCGCAGTGGCCCTTCCAACACGGCGCGCATCCTCGGAACCGAGCTTTGGCGGAACGAAACGGCGCTTGCTGGCTCGGTTCCAATGCGCGGCGCCTGGTTTGCGAGCGTGCCCAACGGAATGTTCGATCAGCTCCGCACCCGCTACCGCGCCCGCTATGGCAAGATCCCGTACCGTCTCGGAAGCCTTGGATATGATGCGGTGCTGCTCAGCGTCCGCATCAGTAACGAATGGCGCCAGGGGCGGCCCTTCCCGGAAAGGGAACTGCGCAACCCGGAAGGCTTCATGGGCGTCGACGGCGCGTTCCGCTTTGGCTCTGACGGAGTCGCCGAACGGCAGCTCGAAGTGCTCGAAGTGCGCGCAGGGAGCTTCACGCCCGTGTCGCCCGCTCTCGGCTCCTTCGCGCGGTAGACGTAGCTGAAGTTTAGGCTGGTTCGACCTCAGTGCGAGAAGAAAAGGGTGGCGCGAGCCAAGAAGCTGGCGCTGATTCGTCGAGTGGGAGCTAATCAGGGGCCTCGCCTGAGACAGGCAAGAGAGGGCTTCGACAGGCTCAGCCCGAACGTGAGGTGTTTCGGAGAAGGCAGAGAACGCCCGTCGAAGCGTCACGAATACGGACGACGGTACGAAAGCTTTCCTCACTCAGTCGCCGTTTTCGCGCCAATGCGTTCGGGCTGAGCTTGTCGAAGCCCCAATTCTTCGGCTCTGCACGCAGCATGGGGTTCTGGGCCTACATGCTCCACTGCGCGGATCGCAGCTTCCAACGTCGGAGGTGCCGCAGAGTCGGAGATGGACGCCTAACGAAAAACAGGCCACCCGTTGAGGCCCTTTGCTCTTAAGTGCGAACCACTTCGGGGAGGATCGCGTCCAGGAGCAGCATTCCTTGCCCGGTGACACGGAGTCGCTCTCGTTCTTCGGCCACTAAGCCCTGCGCGGCCAGCCGCCGGATCGCGGTCCGATCGAGGAGGCTCTCCAGCGGCGCCTGGCCAAGCGCCGCGACGCGTGCGAGCTCGACGCCTTCGCGAAGCCTCAGCCCCATCAACAGTGCCTCCACCGCCTGTTCGGCTGAGCCGAGTTCCACTTCCTCCGCGATGCCATGGCCGTTCCGTCTCAGAGCCTTGAGCCAGTTCTCGGGTTTCTTGTGGCGCTGGGTCGCTCTGCGGCCGCGCCGCCCATGCGCACCGGGCCCGACGCCGACATAAGGCTGGTAGCGCCAGTAAGCGAGGTTGTGGCAGCTTTCCTCCCCGGGACGCGCATGATTGGAGATCTCATAGGCAGGAAGCCCGGCTTCCTCCGTCATCGCCTGGGTCAGTTCGTAAAGGCTCGCGGCATGATCCGGATCGGCTTGGGGTAGCTCGCCCTTCGCCGCGAGCGCGGCAAAGCGGGTGCCGGGCTCGATCGTCAGCTGGTAGAGCGACAAATGGCCCGTGCCGAAGGAGAGCGCCTGTTGGAGCTCCTGGCGCCAATCCTTCTCGCTTTGATCCGGCCGGGCGTAGATGAGGTCGAAGCTGACGCGGGCGAAGGATTTCTGCGCCGCTTCCAGGGCAGCGAGGCCTTCGGCGAGGTCATGCGCACGGCCCAGGAAGCGCAAAACGGCGGCGTCCAGCGCCTGGAGGCCGAGCGACACTCGATTGACACCAGCGGACGCGAGATCTGCGAAGCGAGCCGCCTCTACTGACGACGGGTTCGCTTCAAGAGTGATCTCGATGGCACGCGCGAAGCCCCAATGCCGCTCCGCAGCCCCGATAAGCGCCGCGACCGTCTCCGGCGGCATCAGCGAAGGCGTTCCGCCTCCAAAGAAGATCGACTTGAGGGGGCGTCCGGGCGCCTCCCGCGCTTCATGCGCCAGGTCGCGAAGCAGCGCCGTACGCCATTGCTCCTGATCGACCGAGGCTCGGACATGGCTGTTGAAGTCGCAATAAGGGCATTTCGACACGCAGAACGGCCAATGGACGTAGAGAGCCAGCGCTGCTTCCGGCGCGGGCTTCGTTTCAAGCGCTTGCGCTCTGTCGCTTGTCTCCATCGAGAAAGCCTTGCCCTCGGGCGAAGAAGCGATTGGCTGGTGGATCATTCCCGTATCAAGGCTGCCTTTAGCTTTCGAAAAGCATCCGCGCGGTGGCTGATGCGGTGCTTCTCCTCCGGGTCCATTTCCCCAAAGGTGATGTCGTAACCTGCCGGCTGGAAAATGGGATCGTAGCCGAAGCCTTTTTCGCCACGCGGCGGCCAGACGAGGATCCCGTCCACCCGCCCCTCGAACCACTCGCTGCGCCCGTCCGGCCAGACAATTGCAAGCGCGCAGATGAAATGAGCGTTGCGGTTGATCTCCGGTCCGAGCTTCTCCAGCTCGTCGTGGACGCGCTGCATCGCCAGGCCGAAGTCGCGCTTGCCCTGCACCTCTCCGGGTTCCGCTTCGGGAGGGACCACGGGATCCACCAGCGCCCAGCGCGCCGAGAAGATTCCGGGGCGGTTGTCGAGCGCCTCGACGCAGAGGCCGCTGTCGTCGGCGATCGCAGGGAGTCCGGAAAGGTCCGCTGCCGCGCGCGCCTTGAGGTCGGCATTGTCGAGGAAATTGGTGCCGATCTCGTCCGGCTCGGGAAGGTCGAGCTCCGCCGCCGAGACAGGCTCGATCCCGTAAGGCCCGAGGAGGTCGCGGATTTCCCGGACCTTGCCTTCATTGTGGCTCGCAATGACGAGCTTGCCGGGTTCGAGATATCTCATGCGCGCACCGCTCTTTCCTGGGCCGAGAAAATCTCCGCGCAGCCGATCCGGGCGAGCCGGAGGAGCCGGAGCAGCCCTTCCTCGTCATAAGTCTCGCCTTCGGCAGTGACCTGCGCCTCAACGATGTTTCCGTTTTCGGTCAGGACGAAGTTCCCGTCGGCGCCCGCCGCCGAATCCTCGACGTAATCGAGGTCGAGCACCGCGGCCCCGCCGTGAATACCGCAGCTCACCGCCGCCACCTTCTGGCGAACTGGATCAGCCTCGATGAGTCTGTTGGCGAGGAGCCGGTTGACCGCGAGACGAAGCGCCACCCATGCGCCTGAAATCGCTGCGGTTCGAGTGCCGCCGTCCGCCTGGATGACGTCGCAGTCGAGCGTGATCTGCCGTTCCCCCAAGCGTTCCAGATCGACAACAGCGCGGAGGCTCCGGCCGATCAAGCGCTGGATCTCCTGAGTCCGACCCGATTGCTTGCCCTTCGCCGCCTCGCGCGCACCGCGCGTGTGCGTCGCGCGGGGCAGCATGCCATATTCGGCAGTCACCCAGCCCCGGCCCTTGCCGCGCAGCCAAGGGGGCAGGGATGTTTCCACGCTCGCCGTGCAGAGCACCCGGGTGTCGCCGAAGCTCACCAGACAGCTCCCTTCCGCATGCCGGGTGAATCCCGGCTCCATGATGATCGTCCGCATCTGATCGGGCGCGCGGCCGGATGGGCGCATGTCGTTCCTTTCGTGTCGCTTGGCCCGGCACTTAGAGCAGACTGCGACGAATACGAATTGCAGTTTCTCTCCAAACTTGTGGTCGCATCGCCTTGCCGAAAAGCCGGTTCCCACCGTTTCGCGCGATGCTCTAGCTACCCCGCACCCGTCATGCCACCCCTCGCATGCCGAGTTGTTGGAGCCGTCGAACCTCCGGCGGGTCGCGGACGCAGATCGGAGGGCCGTCAAGTTCAGGGTGACGCGGCGAAATGGGCTACCTACATTCGACCGATGGCACAGACACCCGTCACCGAACTCAGCGAGCGCGCCCGTGACGTGTTCCGGCAGGTGGTCGAGGGCTATTTGAATTCCGGGGCGCCGATCGGCTCGCGCACCATCTCCAAGCTGCCGGGCATCAACCTTTCGCCGGCCTCGATTCGCAATGTCATGCAGGATCTCGAGGAACTGGGGCTGCTCAGCCATCCGCACACGTCGGCGGGCCGAATCCCGACTGAAAGCGGGCTGCGTCTTTTCGTTGACGGCATGATGCAGGCGGCTGAGCCCAGCCAGCAGGAGCGCGCTGCGATCGAATCCCGCATCGGGCGCGGCGGCCCCATCGAAGAAGCGCTCTCGCAGGCGAGTTCCGTTCTTTCCGGCCTTTCCGCCTGTGCCGGCATCGTGCTTGTTCCAAAGCGCGAGCCGGTGCTTCGCCAATTCGGCTTCGTTCAGCTGTCGGCGCGCCAGGCGCTTGCGGTGATGGTCGGCAGCGACGGCTCCGTCGAGAACCGAGTGATCGACCTTCCCCCCGGCGTCAGCGCGAGTGCGCTGGCGGAAGCAGGAAATTATGTCAGTGCCCGCCTGTCGGGTCTGACGCTTCAGGAAGCGCGAGGACGCCTGGGGGAGGAGATCCGTGCCGGAAAGGCCGCGCTCGACCGAGCCTCGCAGGAGCTCGTCTCGCGCGGGCTTGCGATCTGGTCGGAAGACGGCGCCTCCCGGCCGATTCTGATCGTGCGCGGCCAAGCCAATCTGATCGACCAGGCGGCCGCCGCCGATCTCGATCGCGTTCGCCAGCTGCTGGAAGAGCTCGAAGGCAAGCAAGAAATCGCCCGCCTCCTCGACAGCGCGCGCGAAGGGCAGGGGATGAAGATTTTCATTGGCTCCGAAAACAAGCTCTTCGCGCTTTCCGGCTCGTCCGTTATCGCAGCGCCGTATCGCGACGGCGAGGGCAAGGTGGTGGGCGTTGTCGGCGTGATCGGGCCGACGCGGTTGAACTATGCGCGCGTCGTTCCCATGGTTGATTTCACAGCACAGGCACTATCGAGACTATTGGCATGAACGACGATCAAAGCATTCACGAACAGAC
>JALYNE010000029.1 GCA_030773375.1 Pseudomonadota bacterium | reverse complement strand
GGATCTGCTGCGGCGGTGGATGCGCCGTCTGCATCTTCATCTGAAAACGCCCGACCGGGGTATGACGGAACGCCGCCCGGCGTGATGGTGATCGTTTCCCGAAGGATATTGTCCTGCCAACGGACAGCAGCGAGGCTGAGCAGAACCAGCGACAAAAGCACAGCTTCGACCTTGAAGCTCCAGATTGCGCGGCACAACTCCCGGATCGGAGCGCCGAGAGTGCCCAGCCGCAATTCGATATGCTTCTTCATGAGAAGGAGCACCGACGCGGTGAGGGGCGTCCCGATCGAATTGTGCTAGGCGGGTCCATGACACGAAGACACATTTCTGCGGATTTGGCAGCGCTCATCGCCTGCTGCGCCCCTGGCACCGATGTCGCCTGAACGTTCAGCATGCAGCCCCTCGCTGTAGCTCGGTCACGATGAGTGCCCCTTTTCCCCAAGGGGCGTCATAAGGACTTCATCTCACCTAAGGGTTAATCGCCTCTGCCACGGCTCCACGTTAGAGAGGAGGGCGCCTCTGCCAGCGCTGCTTTACGTCGGGGCTTGGCGCCCTCTATGGCCGGGAAGATGTGAAAGGATGCCAATGAGCAAACGCTGGTCAATCTGCCACCGTCTTACAACCGCAGCGGCTGCGCTGGCGGCGCTGCTGCTCCCCACGTCGGCGTTTGCGGAATCCGTGCTTTTCGTCGGCAACAGCTTCACCTTTGGCGCGTCCTCGCCCGTTTGGAAATACCGCGCCGAAAGCGTGTCCGATCTGAACAAGGGCGGCGTCGGAGGAGTGCCGGCCCTCTTCAAGACCTTCGCCGAGCAGGCGGGACTTGATTATTCGGTCAGTCTCGAGACGGTCGGCGGCACCGATCTCGAATTCCACCTCACGCAGAAGGCGCAGCTGATCGACCGCAGATGGGACCACGTCATCCTTCAAAGCTACAGCACGGTCGACAAGAACAGGCCCGGCGATCCGCGGGGGCTTATTCGATCCGTCGACAAACTGGCAGGAATGTTTCGCGCCAGGAACCCGAGAGCGGCCATATGGCTGATGGCGACATGGTCTCGCGCGGACCAGACCTATCTCACATCGGGTCACTGGTACGGAAAGCCGATCGGCGCCATGGCAAAGGATGTTCGTTCCGCTTACGATGAGGCAGCCGCCGCATCCTCCCTCATCACCGGGGTGATCCCCGTGGGCGAGGCTTGGAACCGGGCCTTCGACGCTGGAATTGCAGACCCTGACCCCTATGACGGGCTCGCGCGCGGGCAGGTGAACCTCTGGGCGCATGACAATTACCACGCCAGCGCCTTTGGCTATTATCTGGAAGCACTGGTTGTGTTCGGGCAGCTGACTGGCCGCGACCCTCGCTCGCTCGGGCCGCAGGAGACCGCCGGTTACGAGCTCGGATTCTCGCCCGAGCAGATGACGGAACTGCAGAAAATTGCGTTCGATGAAATCGCTGCGCAGGCAGCAAAGGCAATGCCGAAGAGGAATGAGCGACGGTGATGACGAACAACGGCGGACCCGTCTGGTTCATCACTGGATGTTCAACCGGCTTCGGGCGCGAGCTGGCCCGGATGGTGCTGGCCCGGGGTTGGCGCGCGGTGGTTACGGCTCGGGAGGAAGCACGCGTTAGCGATTTGGCGGAACCGGCCGGGGAACGAGCGCTGGCCATCTCGCTCGACGTCACTGACGCTGCCCAGATCAGCGCCGGCGTTCGGGCAGCGCAGGAGCGTTTCGGGCGGATCGACGTCCTCGTGAACAACGCCGGCTACGGCTACCAGACAAGCATCGAGGAGGGCGAGGAGAACGAGATCCGCGCCCAATTCGATGCCAACATGTTCGGCCTGTTCGCGGTTACTCGCGCCGTCCTTCCGATCATGCGGGGGCAGCGGAGCGGGCATATCATCAACATAAGCTCGGTGGCGGGCTTCGTCGGGTTCCAGGGTTCCGGCTATTATGCCGCCAGCAAGCATGCCGTCGAAGGATGGTCCGATGCGCTTGCGGCGGAGGTGGGACCGCTGGGTATAAAGGTCACATGCGTCGAGCCGGGTCCGTTTCGAACGGACTGGGCGGGTCGATCACTGAAGCAGACCCCGAGCACCATCGCCGACTACGCCGAAACGGCAGGGGCTCGCTTGCGCGCGACACGGGAAGTCAGCGGCAACCAGCCAGGCGATCCCGTCCGCGCCGCCGAAGCGATCATCGCATTGGCCCAGCACCCGAAGCCGCCGAGGCACTTGGTGCTTGGGGCGATCGGGCTCGAAGCCGTCACCACGCATCTGAAGGCCACTCTCGCCGAAATCGAGGCTTGGCGCGAGACGAGCATCGCTGCCGACTTTCCTGAGCCCTGATCGGAAAACCAGCCGATGCTGGGGCGGGGCACAAACTCCGTGCTTGCAGGTTTTCATCCGATGCAAGTGTGGAAGCACGTGGAGCGGCCCGGAGACTTCCTTCTTGAAGTAGACGGACAAACCCGAGCTGCGGTTTCGCCGCACCGGGACGCCAAGCCGGTGAAGACATTGTCCTGGTTCAGTGAAATCGGGGATCAACCGCAAATGCGGTTGGTGCTGTGGGCATGCTCTGTGCCGGCTTGCTTCGGCGGGACGTTCGGATGGCGCGCGCGGGCACGCGGATGCTGCTGGCGCACGAGCTCGCGACTGCAGCCAAGAATTTCGTCAAGAAGCGAGTTGATCGGGCCCGCCCGCGAAGCGCCCAACAGAAAAACGAGCAGAAGGCGCGGCCGGGGCGAAGCACAGCCAAAGAGATGACGAGCTTCCCCTCCGGGCACAGCGCA
This sequence comes from Pseudomonadota bacterium, assembly GCA_030773375.1. Classification (GTDB taxonomy): domain Bacteria; phylum Pseudomonadota; class Alphaproteobacteria; order Sphingomonadales; family Sphingomonadaceae; genus Allosphingosinicella. The sequence goes on along the minus strand of JALYNE010000029.1, from coordinate 12,126 downwards.
GGAGCTGCTTCGGTGGCCCGCGCCTTCGCCCGCGAATACCCGAACGTGGAGGTCCGGCCCTTGCCGCCGCGAGCCTCGTCGCGCTCGCCCAAATTCCCCGTTGCGCCCACTATCCCACCGACGTTGGAGCAGGGATCGCGATTGGCGCTGCGGCGGAAAAGCTCGTGGATTTCGGATGGCGAGCTTTGGCGCCCGTTTGCCGAACCCTTGTTGCGACCCGTTTTCGAAGTTCACTCTCGGTGAGATCAACCGCACTGCATCGGGGTGCTTAGCCGGAGTCCCTAGAGCCATCCAGCAGCCCTGCCGCGTTGTGGAGCCTCCGAAGCGCTTTTTCGGCGGTTTCACCGGCAAGCACCTGCTCCGCGCCTTCGCGCAGCTGCTGCACCCGTTCCAGGAAGATTTGCCGGGCTCGCGTCCGCAAAGGCCGATATGCCGCGTTTCGAGGCACAGCAAAGGTCATTCCGGCGTTCACCCCCGGATGATCTGCGCTCGCAGGCATCCGTGCGAGCGCGGTCGAAACGGATGCGCTTGCCTCCATCAGTTCGACCGAAAGCCGCATGAGCAGGCGCTGCTCGGCTGGATCGGCTTCACCGAAGGCCTGGCTCAGCACGCTCAGCATGGTGCCGTAAATGGCATTGGCGAGATCCACGTGCCTTGCTGCCGCGGGCTCGGTGATCCAGACGCGCGCGCTCGGATCGAGCGGCTTGCGCATCACTGGATCTTGCGCTGCGGGCCAGGCGGGGCGGAAGTCCGGATCAAGACCCTTGAGCTGCGCCCACTCGGACTTGATGGCCTGAAACCTTTCGAAATGGCTGTCCACACCGCCGCTGGTGGAACCTTCGCCTTCTTCCTTTACCTGCTCGATCGCTGAGATCGCCGTCGCAAGGTCGGTGACCTTGGGGATGTTCGGTAGCCTTACCGCCTCCGAATCCAGCTGGCTCCGACCTGCCGGGTCGATGAGATAGGCCTCGCCAAGCTGCTCCGCCAGCGTCCGGAAGCCATGAGCGATGGAGTCGTAAAGGGCGCCGACGCTCGGATAGTCCTCGGCGGAAGGCGTGAGGCCGTCCACCGCGGTCGCCCGCTCCGCACCGGATGGCTCGAAGCCTTCGCCGACCTTCATCTGCATTCCTTCGGGACGCTCAAGGAAGATGAAATGATCGAGGGTTGCATCGTCAAATCGCGTGAGCCGGACGACGATGTCCGCGGGGTGATAGCCCGGGGGGACGGGGAAGTTCGCTCGATCGAAATGCGGGGCTCCGCCGACCGCGATGAGGAGGTTGTTCACGCAGGCGAGGTGCGCCATTTCTTCAAGCGCGATCTTCAAGACCGTCTTGCGCCAGCGCTCGACAGCCTCGCCCTGCTGTTCAGACAGGCCGGGTTCGCCCCTGCGCTTCATGCTGAAGACAGCGTAGAGATATGAGCAAAGCAGGTTGTGCTCGATCTCGGCCGCTTCGGTGAGCATATGGATCAACTGCTCACGCGTCTCGATCATGGGCTCTCCCTCCGCAAAGGCGGCAGAACGAGCATCGGGCGCAAGCGATCCACGTCGCCGCCGGCAGCTGGTCGAAGGCGGCTTGGACACGAGAGGGTGCCGCCGCGACTCCAGCGACTCTGGTGGCTTAAACACGCACCTGCCTTTGTCTCCAATCGGCACGGCGAAATTGGGCCACTTGCCTCGGCCTGTTTCGGTGAGCGAGAGCGGTTGCCGGCCAGCGCGACTCTTGGCCGGCACCGTGACAGGCAGTTTCAAGGAGGCGTTCAATGTCGCAGATGCTCAAAGGCCTGCCAGGCAGGATACGGCCAAGGCACGCTTTCTACCTCTTGCTCGCACCGATGCTGCTGCAGCTGTCGCCCGCGCCGATGTCGGCGCGTGATGCACCGGTGCCCGCGCGTGACGCAACTGCAAGCGGTCAGAGCCGAGGGACTTCGGTTGCCGGCACGGTGATCAAGCCAGCTGCAGCAGCACCGAAGACGGCCCCGGTTGCTCGGGCACCTACTCGCAAGACACCCTCGCTGAACGTTCCCGTGCACACGGAACTCGCCATCGAGCGGTGGCTCCAGCCGGGGGAATTCGTATGGAATGACGATGGCGTGCCCCGCGCACCGACCACAATCGTCGTCAATCTCAAGGGCCGCGTTATCTCGGTCTATCGCGCCGGATACGAGATCGGGCGCTCCAGCATCATCTACGGCGCCGATGACAAACCAACGCCGGCAGGCGCTTTTCCGATCCTCGAGAAGGACGCGGACCACGTTTCCAACATCTATGGCACGCCGATGCCATACATGCTGCGGCTGACCTGGGACGGGATCTCGATTCACGCTTCCAAGATTGCCAACGATCTTGGCACCAATGGATGCGTCGGGCTTCCCGAAGAGTTCGCCAAGGTTCTTTTCTCAGCCGTCAAAGTCGGAGATCGCGTGCTGATCTGGAACGGGTGAGCTTCGGTCTGAAGCTCCGAAGCGCGCAGCCAGTTCGGCAACCAACCGCACCACAGCAGACTTCCTCGTCGCCTGCCCCTTCTTCGCCACGGCGTACGAGGCGCCCACCGGTGGCGGAGACGGCGAGCCGGGGACCTGAAGCGAGGAGGTCAAAAACTTCCCTGGCGCGCAACGGGTTCCGCTCGGGAGCTCTGTAGGGCTGCTCTCCCTGCACGCGAGAGTCGATGAGCTCAGTTCATCAGTTCGACCGCCAGGGCCGTAGCTTCCCCGCCGCCTATGCACAGAGTCGCGAGGCCCCGCTGCTGGCCATGCGTTTCAAGCGCGGAGAGCAAGGTCGCGAGGATGCGCGCGCCGCTTGCCCCGATCGGGTGGCCGAGCGCGGTGGCGCCGCCGTGGACGTTGAGAACGTCGCGCGGGATGCCGAGGTCGCGCATCGCGATCATGGCGACGCAGGCGAAGGCTTCGTTGACCTCCCAGAGATCGACGTCGCCGACGGCCCAGCCGGCTTTCTCGAGGGCTTTTTGAACCGCCGGCACAGGGGCGCTGGTGAACTTGTTCGGCGCCTGGGCATGGGCGGCGTGGGAAACGATCCGGGCGACGGGCTTAACGCCCAACCGCTCGGCCACGCTCGCGCGGGTCAGGACGAGGGCGGCGGCGCCGTCCGAAATGGACGAGGCGTTGGCGGCGGTGATGGTGCCGTCCTTGGCGAAAGCGGGCCTCAGGCCCGGAATCTTCTCCGGGTTGGCCTTGCCGGGCTGCTCGTCCATGGCAACCGTCTCCTCGCCCTTGCGGCTGCGAACGGTGACCGACGTGGTTTCACGGTCGAAGGCGCCGCTCTTGATCGCTTCGGTGGCGCGGCGCAGCGATTCGATTGCATATTCGTCCTGATGCGCGCGGGTGAATTGATATTCGCGCGCCGCATCCTCGGCGAAGGTCCCCATGGCCCGGCCGGCATCATAGGCATCCTCGAGGCCGTCGAGCATCATGTGGTCGTAGACCGTGTCGTGACCGATGCGGGCGCCCGCACGGTGCTTCTTCATGAGGTAAGGCGAATTCGACATCGACTCCATGCCGCCGGCGACGATCAGGTCGGAGGAGCCCGCGGCCAGCATGTCGTGGGCGAACATGGCGGCTTGCATTCCCGAACCGCAGACCTTGTTGATCGTGGTGGCCTCGACCGAGCGGGGGAGGCCGGCGCCCAATGCGGCCTGCCGGGCGGGGGCTTGCCCCAGCCCCGCGGGGAGGACGCAGCCCATGAAGATCTTGTCCACCTGGTCGCCCTGGATCCCCGCGCGTTCAACCGCGGCACGGACCGCCTCTGCGCCGAGCTCGGTCGCCGCGACGCCGGAGAGCTGGCCCTGGAAGGCGCCCATGGGCGTGCGGGCGTAGGAGAGGATGACGATCGGATCGGCGGGGGTGCTGGCCATGTTGTGCGGGACTCCGGCTGCGATGGAAGCTGTCTGCGCGACATAGGGCGGCGCTCCGCCTTGTTCAAACCTTTGGGGCTCTGCTAGGGCGCCGGGCAACAGGAGAGAGACATGGTCGATATCGGGCTCGATTTCGGGCTTGGCGAAATGGCCGACACCATCCGCGACACCACCGCCCGCTTTGCCGCCGACCGGATCGCGCCGCTCGCGGCGCGGATCGATGAGGAGGATTGGTTCCCGGTCGAGCTGTGGCCGGAAATGGGCGCACTCGGGCTGCACGGCATCACGGTGGCGGAAGAGGATGGCGGGCTTGGGCTCGGCTATCTCGAGCATGTGGTGGCGCAGGAGGAAGTTGCGCGGGCGTCGGCCTCCATCGGCCTTAGCTACGGGGCGCATTCCAACCTGTGCGTCAACCAGATCCGGCGCTGGGCGAACCCGGAGCAGAGGGCGAAATACCTGCCGAAGCTCATCTCGGGCGAGCATGTCGGCGCGCTCGCCATGTCGGAGGCGGGGGCAGGCTCCGACGTCGTCTCGATGAAGCTGAAAGCGGACAAGGTTCAGGGCGGCTATGTGCTCAATGGCACCAAGTTCTGGATCACCAACGCACCTTACGCGGACACGCTCGTCGTTTACGCCAAGACGGGCGAGGGCTCGAAGGGCATCACCACTTTCCTCATCGAAAAGGATATGCCTGGTTTCTCGATTGGGCAGAAGATCCCTAAGATGGGAATGCGCGGCTCGCCGACCGCCGAACTCGTCTTCCAGGATTGCGAGGTGCCGGACGAGAATGTGATGGGGCCGGTCAATGGCGGGGTCGCCGTGCTGATGAGTGGCCTCGACTATGAGCGGACGGTGCTTGCCGGCATCCAGCTCGGTATCATGCAGGCCTGCATGGATTGGGTGCTTCCCTACATCCGCGACCGCAAGCAGTTCGGGAAGCCAATCGGCGCGTTTCAGCTGATGCAGGCGAAGATCGCGGACATGTATGTCGCGCTCAATTCGGCGCGAGCCTACGTCTATGCGGTGGCCAAGGCATGCGACGCGGGAAAGACCACAAGGTTCGATGCGGCGGGCGCCATCCTCTATGCGAGCGAGAATGCCGTGCGGGTGTCGCTCGAAGCCATCCAGGCCTTGGGCGGGGCGGGCTACACCAAGGATTGGCCGGTCGAGCGGTTCCTGCGCGATGCGAAGCTGCTCGACATCGGAGCCGGCACCAACGAGATCCGGCGGATGCTGATCGGGCGCGAGCTGATCGGGGCGGTATGAGCGGCTACGGCCAAAAGGCGAGGGCGGGGACCTTCGCGGCTGCGGAGCGTTCAGGCGGGCAGACGCTGAACCCCGGAGCCTCGCATGACAACTGCCGAAATCCTGGAATGGTATGCAATGATCGCCGGCGTGATCGCGGCCTTGATGCTGGCCGGCGACTTCGGCCGCAAGATAACCGGCTTCGGGTTCATCCTATTCTGCACGATGAACATCGCCTGGATCCTGTTCGCGCGGATGGACGACACCGGCGGCCTCATGTGGCAGAACATCATCCTGTTCGGGGTCAACCTGATCGGCGTCTGGCAATATCTGCTGAGCCCGAAGAACCGGCGCAAGATGCGCGTCGTCAAGGAGGCGGTGAAGGAGTTCGAGGAGCAGGAGGGGCGGCGGGAAGCTGCCGCCTGACCTACGCCGCGCGGAAGTGCGGCCGGTGACCGTCCTTGTTTCGAAGATCGACGAGGGATCAGAAACTTACCGGAGATATGCTGCGCACAATAACAGCCTCGTGCAGGAGCTTCGAGCCAAGGTGGCGGAGGCGGCGCTCGGCGGTCCGGAGAAACATCGCGAACGGCATGTGAGCCGGGGCAAATTGCTGCCGCGAGACCGGGTGACGCGGCTGCTCGATCCGGGCTCGCCGTTCCTCGAGGTCGGTCAGCTTGCCGCGACCGGCATGTACGAGGATGAGGCTCCGGGCGCGGGAATGATCGCCGGGATCGGCCGCATATCCGGTCGCGAGGCGATGATCGTTGCGAACGATCCGACGGTTAAGGGCGGCGCCTACTTCCCGCTGACGGTAAAAAAGCATCTTCGCGCCCAGGAGATTGCCCGCGAAAACCGTTTGCCCTGCGTCTACCTCGTCGATTCAGGCGGCGCCAACCTGCCGCACCAGGCTGAAGTCTTCCCCGACAAGGAGCATTTCGGACGCATCTTCTACAACCAGGCGAACATGTCCGCCGAAGGCATCGCGCAAATTGCCTGTGTGATGGGAAGCTGCACCGCGGGTGGAGCTTATGTGCCGGCCATGTCGGACGAGACGGTGATCGTTCGCAACCAGGGCACGATCTTCCTTGGCGGACCGCCGCTCGTCAAAGCGGCGACGGGTGAAGTGATTTCCGCCGAGGATCTCGGCGGGGCGGACGTGCACGGTCGCAGGTCAGGCGTGGTCGATCACGTTGCCGACAATGACGATCATGCCTTGAGCATCGTGCGAAGCATAATGGCTAGGCTCAACACGACCAAATCACCCGGCCTCGACCTCGCCGAGCCGGTCGAGCCCAAGTTTGACCCGGACGACCTCTACGGCATCATCCCGGACGATGTCCGTACGCCCTACGACGTGCACGAGGTGATCGGGCGGATTGTGGATGCGTCGGAGTTCCACGAATTCAAGGCGCTATACGGCACGACCTTGGTCTGCGGTTTCGCGCGCATCTGGGGCATTCCGGTCGCGATTCTCGCCAACAACGGAATTCTTTTTTCCGAGAGCGCGCTCAAAGGCGCTCACTTCATCGAGCTCGCCTGCCAGCGGCGCACGCCGCTCCTTTTCCTTCAGAATATCTCCGGCTTCATGGTCGGCGGTAAGTACGAGGCCGGCGGCATCGCCAAGGACGGCGCGAAGCTCGTCACAGCCGTTGCTACCGCCCAGGTGCCGAAGATCACCGTGCTCATCGGCGGCAGCTTCGGCGCAGGAAATTACGGCATGAACGGCCGTGCTTATGGCCCGCGCTTTCTCTTCACCTGGCCCAACAGCCGGATCAGCGTGATGGGCGGCGAGCAGGCAGCGTCGGTGCTCGCGACCGTGCACAAGGATGCGGACCGGTGGACGGCGGAAGAAGCCGAAGCCTTCAAGGCCCCGATCCGCCAGCGCTACGAGGACGAAGGAAATCCCTACTACGCCACCGCGCGCTTGTGGGACGACGGCATCATCGAGCCGGCGCAGACGCGGGACGTGCTGGGGCTCGCCTTCAGTGCCTGCCTGAATGCACCGATTCCCGAACGGGCGCAGTTCGGGCTATTCAGGATGTGAGTTGCAGGATGATCGACGCAGCCCAGTTCACGCAGGCCTGGATCAGGGATTGGAACAGTCATGATCTTGAGGCGATACTCTCGCACTATGCCGACAATGCGCGGTTCACCTCGCCCTTCGCCAAAATCCTGACTGGAACCGCGGTGGTGGAGGGAAAGGAAGGCCTGCGTGCCTATTGGTCGGAAGGGCTGAAGCGCCGGCCGAACCTGCGTTTTGAGCTTGTGGGCCAGTTCACAGGGCATGAGTCGGCTTCTATCCACTATACTGACGAGGCGGGCCGCCATGCGATCGAGACGATGCTGTTCGACGAGGCTGGGAAAGTGATCGTGTCGACCGCCTGTTATGACCGGTTTCGCTGAGTTGCCGCGCTCGTGATCCGATCTCTCCTCATCGCGAACCGCGGCGAGATTGCCTGCCGGATCATCCGCACCGCGCGCCGGCTGGGGATCCGCACGATTGCTGTCTATTCCGATGCCGACGCCAAGGCACTCCATGTCCGCGAAGCCGATAAGGCGCTGCACATCGGCCCGTCTCCCGCGCGCGAAAGTTACCTCGTCGCGGACAAGATCATCGCCGCTGCACGCGCGGCGGGCGCGGAGGCGATTCACCCCGGCTACGGGTTCCTGTCGGAGAACGTGCAGTTCGCCGAGGCCGTGATCGAGGCGGGCTTTGTCTGGGTCGGCCCGAAGCCGCATTCGATCCGCGCGATGGGCCTCAAGGATGCTGCCAAGAAGCTGATGGACCAAGCGGGCGTGCCGACCACGCCCGGCTATCTTGGCGAGAACCAGAGCCCGCAGCGGCTGCAGGCGGAGGCGGACCGGATCGGCTATCCGGTCTTGATCAAAGCCGTGGCCGGCGGGGGCGGCAAGGGCATGCGCCGGGTGAACGCCTCGGCTGAGTTCAGCGACATGCTCGCGAGCTGCAAACGCGAGGCGGCGGCATCGTTCGGCGACGACCGGGTGCTGATCGAGAAGTATATCCAGCGCCCGCGCCACATCGAGGTGCAGGTGTTCGGCGATGGGCATGGCAATGTCGTCCACCTGTTCGAGCGCGATTGCTCGCTCCAGCGGCGGCACCAGAAGGTGATCGAGGAAGCGCCGGCACCGGGAATGAACGAGGAGACGCGTGCCGCGGTGTGCGGCGCAGCGGTCAAGGCGGCGCAGGCCGTCGACTATGTCGGCGCCGGGACGATCGAGTTCATTGCAGACGCGTCGGAGGGCCTTCGGGCGGACCGCATCTGGTTCATGGAAATGAATACCCGCCTTCAGGTCGAGCATCCGGTGACCGAGGAGATTACTGGGCAGGATCTGGTCGAATGGCAGCTCCGGGTGGCATCGGGCGAGCCGCTCCCGATGGCCCAGGAGGATCTCTCGATTGGAGGCTGGGCCGTGGAAGCCCGGCTGTACGCCGAAGATCCGAGCCACGAATTTCTACCTTCGACCGGCCGGCTCGATCACTTCGTGCTCGGGCGCGACATTCGCATCGACACCGGCGTGGAGGAAAGCGACCGGATCAGCCCTTATTACGATCCGATGATCGCCAAGCTCATCGCCACCGGCCGGGACCGCGAAGAGGCCATGGACCGCCTCGTGGACGTGCTGAGCCAGGTCGAGGTCTGGCCGGTCAGAACCAACGCCGCCTTTCTTGCCCGCGCAGCTGCGGATCTTGAATTCAGGGCCGGCCACGTGGACACCGGCTTCATTCCTGCCAAGATCGACAGCCTCGTCCCCGATCCGGCGCCACCGGAGGGGGTGTGGAACCTCGCTGCCCATGCAATGCTCGCGTCGGACTTCGGGGGCCAAGCGCAGCCCGCCGATCCGTGGCGGGTTCTCCAGGGCTTCCGCGCAAATGCGGAGCCTGAACTGCGGCTCGCGCTGAGACATGCAGGTGAAACTCGCACCATCGAGCTCAGCAGCGCTGAAGAGCTGGAGGGGGTCGCTACGGCTCATGGCGAGACGATGCTCGTCTTCGCCGAAGGCCAGGCTTTTGCCTTCACGCTCCCAGGCGCTGGCGGCGGGGCAGGCGGCGGCGGCGGGTCGGATGGCAGCTTGCTCTCGCCCATGCCCGGCCGGGTGATTTCGGTTGACGTCCGGGAAGGCGACGAGGTGGCAAAAGGCCAGAAGCTGGTCACGCTGGAGGCAATGAAGATGGAGCATAGCCTCACTGCGCCGTTCGATGGCATTGCGTCCGAGGTGAATGCGACGCTTGGAGAGCAGGTCACGGAGGGCACGCTGCTGGTGCGCGTCGAAAGGGACGAGGAGAAATGACCAACCCAATTCGGCCCCAGCCGACGCGAGGAGCCGGGCCGAGCGAAGCCGAAGGGCAGAAGATCTCGGCTGCGCTCAATGAAGCGTCTCGATGCCGCTCGTGAACGGTGTGAAGGAGGTGCCGTGATGCCCGGCCGCTATTACGATGCATGGACTGTCGGGGATCGGCTGGAGCACCAGCCGCACCGGACCGTTACCGAAACCGACAACCTCCTGATCTCGGCGCTCACGCACAACCCGCAGCCGCTCCACATCGATGCCGAATATGCCGCCGGCACCGAATTCGGGCGGATCGTGGTCAACGGCACCTTCACCTTCGCACTGATGGTTGGCCTGTCTGTCGGTGACACGACGCTCGGCACGCTGGTGGCGAACCTTGGCTACGACAAGGTCCGCATGCCCAAGCCAGTGTTCGTGGGGGACACGCTTCGCGCCGAGACCCAGGTGATCGCGCTCAAGGACTCGAAGTCTCGGCCGGACGCCGGCATCGTCACGTTCGAGCATCGCATGCTGAACCAGCGCGACGAAATCGTGTGCGTCTGCGAGCGCACGGCCTTGATGCAGCGGCGTGCGCCATGAGACTGCGTTCGCTGTTGTTCGTGCCGGGCGACCGTTCGGACCGCATGGAAAAGGCATTGGGTGCCGGCGCCGACGCGCTCATTCTCGATCTCGAAGACGCCGTCGCTCCGCAGAAGAAAGCCGAGGCGCGGCGCGCCGTCGCGGAATTCCTTGTCGCGCATCGATCGGCAAATCTTTGGGTGAGGATCAATCCCCTCGGCGGGCCGGAAGTGGACAGGGATCTTGGCGCGGTTCTTCCCGCCTCGCCTCAAGGGATCGTTCTGCCCAAGGCGGAGGGCGGGGCTTCGGTGGACGAGCTCGCCCATCGCCTCGCGGCGGAAGGAAACGCCAGCGCGCACATCCTGGCAATCGCCACCGAAACGCCGGCGGCAATGTTTCAGCTCGGGACCTATGGCGGCGCCAAGCGACTGGCGGGACTCACCTGGGGGGCGGAGGATCTTCCAGCGGCGATCGGTGCCTCGACAAGCCGCGAGCCAGACGGCCGCTACACGCCACCCTACGAGCTCGCCCGCTCGCTCTGCCTGTTCGGAGCCGCCGCCGCCGGGGTGCCCGCGATCGAGACCGTCTACCCCGCCTTCCGCGATCTTGAAGGCCTTGCCGGTTACGCCGCCCGTGGCCGCCGCGACGGCTTTTCCGGGATGATGGCGATCCACCCCGCGCAGGTCGAGGTGATCAACCGTGCCTTCACCCCCAGCGAGGTTGAGATCGCCCATGCCCGGGCGGTTGTCGCCGCTTTCGAGGCTAATCCGGGGGCCGGGGCGCTTTCTCTCGACGGTAAGATGATCGACCGTCCGCACCTCATCCAGGCGCAGCGGACGCTTGCTGCTGCATCCGACTAGGCGCCGGGCTTGTTCAGCATCCGTCTAGCTGCACGTGGCTATTGGGGGATTGGAGCGGCGCTATTCCCTAGAGGCGCCGTTCCACCCTCTCCACACGATGAATTTTGAATGGAGCGGACGCTCCTCTTGCCTTTGCTGCTGGCGATTGCGGGGGCAGTGGTCGGTAGCTTTATCGGCTTGACCTCGCTGCGGCTTCCAAAGCGGGAGCAGATCGTGCTTGGCCGGTCGCGCTGCTCGAGCTGTGCCAAACCGCTCGGGCCGGTCGATCTGGTGCCGCTCCTCAGCTTTCTGGCCCTTCGCGGCCGGTGCCGAAGATGCGGCGCAACAATCGAGAAACGCTACCCGCTGATCGAAGCGGCCAGCGCGCTGATCGGTTTCGCGTCCGGGCTGGCTTATTCGGACTCGCAGGCACTCGCCGCTTCTGTCCTCGGCTGGTGGCTGCTTCTGCTGGGGCTGCTCGATTTCGAGCATTATTGGCTTCCGAACAGGCTGACTTACCCGCTGATCCTTCTGGGCCTCGCTGCTACGGCGTGGCTTCAACCGATGCTGCTGCTGCACAACATCATCGGGGCGGGAGCAGGCTTTGCACTCTTGTCAGGCATGGCAGCCGGATACAGAAAGCTGCGCCGCCGTCATGGCCTCGGCGGAGGCGATGCGAAGCTGTTTGCCGCTGCGGGGGCATGGCTCGGCTGGTACACTCTTCCGTTTGTCCTCCTGGGATCGGCCGTCGCCGCGCTGGCCGTTGCGCTGGCCATGCCGAGGAGGGGCGGGGCCTTTCTGGTGCAGCGCCTGCCGTTCGGCGCGTTCCTCGCTCCAGCGATCTGGATCCTCTATTTGGTTCGCCCGGGAAGCTGGCCAGGCTGATCAACTTCAGAGATCCAGCAGAGGCACCCGCTCGCCGCCGCAGCCTTGATAATTGTAACCGTCCACGACCACCGAAACGGTGTCGGAAAAGGCGATGCCGCTCCGCGCGTCGTTGCATGGGCGCCGCGTGATTTCCAGGGTCAGGCGCTCGCTTGCATAGCGGCTGCCGTACGGCAAAGCTTCCGGTAAAGGTGGAATGATTTCCATCACCGTCCTCGGATCGCTGCCGACGAATCTCAGGCGCTCGTTCCTGATCGTTAGGATCCAGCCCGGTTCGTGGCCGAGCGCTAGGTAAGTCTGCCGCCCGCCAAGCGGCCCGATAAAGCCGGCACAGCCTGCAAGAGCCGCAACAGCTGCCAAAGCCAGCCAGCTCGATCCTCTGCGCATGCCACTACTCCATATGGTCGGGCTGGTAG
>JALYNE010000028.1 GCA_030773375.1 Pseudomonadota bacterium | reverse complement strand
TGCAAGTGACGAATACAAAGCCGGAATCGTGCAGGGCACAGCATCCGATATCGTTTATTCGAGCCTGTTCACGGGGGTTCACGGCAACTATCTGCGCCAGTCGATCGTCGCCGCCGGCCTGGACCCCGACAATCTGCCCGAAGGCGACCTCAAGACGATGGACTTCGGCAGCGGCGAAGGCAGCAAGAAGGCTTGGCGCGACATCTGGGGTTCGGGTCAAGGCATCGGGGCTGTCGACCGGGTGCAACCGGCTGCGGAATATATCGCTCGGCTGATGGAGGAATATGAAGCCGCGAAGTGGGATCTGTGCAGCTAAGCCGATCGTGCGCTAGGATCGTGGTTCTGGAAGTTCGTTGCTTCAAGCTCGGTCGTCGCCCTGAACTTGTTTCAGGGTCCATGCTGGGGCTGTCTTGGTGCCCTTCATCGCTCGGTGTGGCCGCGCGCCTGGATGCTGAAACAAGTTCAGCATGACGGGTTGGCGAAATTCGGAAAGCAGGATGCTAGAGTGCTTTCAAGTCAGGTGGAAATCACCTGACGGCTCGGAAAGCACGGCAAACCAGAAGAAACTGGACCCGTTCCCGGTTCAATCCAACCGGGAACGAGTCTAACTCAGGACCGATTGGAAGGCAGTTCGCCAGCTTAACGAGAGTTCCACCGGGCGCCGGCCCTCTCGTGCCACATAAACGTGCACGAAGTAGCCCTCCGCCGCGGCCTCAGGCGAATTCTTCGGAAAAACACCCAAACCATAACGAACGCTGGTTTTTCCGATCGCCTCCACGGCCAGTCCGACCTCGACCGGTTCAGGGTAGGCGAGCGGCTTGGCGTAGCGACAGCCGGTCTCGATCACGAGCCCGATTGGATCCTGGTCGATCTGGAGCAGCCGCTGACGGATCAGCCAACCATTCACGGCCGTGTCGAACCAGCTGTAATAAACGGTGTTGTTGACGTGCCCGTAGGCGTCATTGTCGCCCCAACGTGTGCTGATCTCGTGCCAGACTCGGTACCCTCCCCGCCCTTTGAGCGGGGGCCGGCTCACAGGGCCGCCTCGTAAAGCCGGCGGGCGTCCGCCTCGCTGATCGGGCGCGGATTGTTCACGAGCAGCCGCTCTTGCTTCAACGCTTCCGAGGCGAGGAGGCCCAGATGGCCGGCTGTGACCCCGACCTCACGCAGCCGCTGCGGGAGCCCCGATCGACGCGAAAGGCTGGAAAGATGCTCAACGAAAGCCTGTGCCTGACCCTGCATGCCGTCGCTCGCCAAATTCGGATCGACCACGGTCGCAAGCTCCGCGTAGGAGGCCATGGCTGCCGGCATATTGTGGCCCAGCACATGCGCCAGCATCAAAGCATTTGAGAGCCCGTGCGGGACATGAAAATGACCGCCGAGCGGATAGGCAAGCGCATGGACACCTGCAACGGGCGCGTTGGCGAATGCGACACCGGCAAGGTGCGAGCCGAGCAGCATGCTCGTGCGGGCTTGGAGATCGCCCGGTTGTTCGCATGCCGTCAAGAGATTCCGGCTGAGCAGCCGCAGCGCCTCACGCGCGAGCATGTCCGATATCGGGTTCTTCAGCCGCGCCGACGTATAGGCCTCGATGGCATGGACCATCGCGTCCATACCGGTCGCAGCGGTAACATGGGCTGGCAGCCCGAGCGTCAGCTCCGCATCGAGCAGCGCCCATTTTGCAGTGAGCGCCGGACTGTTCACACCCCTCTTCTCAGCGCCCGCCACGGTGATGACCGACACCGGGGTCGCTTCCGACCCGGTTCCAGCGGTGGTCGGCACCAAAGCGAGCGGCAGCCCTACCCCCTTCGCTTTTCCGACACCCCAAAGGAGGTCCAGTTCGTCGCCGCTGCCGATGAGGTAAGCAGCGAGCTTCGCCACGTCCATTGGGCTCCCGCCCCCGAACCCGACGACAGAGGAGCAGCCATCCCCGGCTTCGACCGCAGCCATCAGCGTGTCCCGCGATGGATCCGCCTCCACCGCGTCGAACAGGATCGTTTCGATCCTGGCATTGGCGAGGCTCGCCAGCGCTTCGTCCGCGAGGCCCAGGCCGCGAACATGCGCGTCGGTCACGAAAAGGCAGCGGCCGGCCGGCATCAGGTCCCCGAGCTGCCGCGCCGCACCAGCTCCCGAGATAAGCCTCGGCCCATAGATGAAGTCGTAGCTCTTCATCGCGCCGGTCTAATCACGCCGACGCAGGAAGCCAATTCAGAAGGAACGCTCGAGCCGACTGAGCAGGCTACGCGCCGGGCTCGCCTGTGGCTCGGTCCCGCTCCCCTCCTCCACCCGCCGCACGCGTGCGAAAAGCTCCTGGCTGGCGTGGACCAAGCTGATCGCGGTATCGGGCAGCTTCTCGACCAGCAAAGGGTCGCTTTCAGGCGAATCACCAAGCCGCCGGTGGGGCGCCCTTGCCTGCGCCAGAGTGATCTCGCCCGCTTCGACCGCTCGTTGGGTAAGCAGCCAGGCAACGATTTGCATCAGTCGCGTGGTCACCTTCAGCGACTCGCAGGAAAATCCGACGCGCTCAATTGGATCCAGCGCGAGTCGGTCCTCGCGCCCTTGGCGGTCGAAATAGGAGCGCGCCTCGTCGGCAAGCACCATCGCTTCGACATAAAGCGAGTCGATGAGCTTCGGCGTGATCCGACTCTGGGCTTCCTTCTTGGCCATGGGAGGGGTCATGCCACAGCGGAACGGCAGGGAAAACGGCCAAAGAAGGTAAACCCTGTGCTTATCCGAAACCGGGACAAGCTGACTTGCTGAGCTTTCAGGCGATGATGTCCGGAATCATCAAATCCTCGAGCAACGCAATCTCGTCCTTCAGGCGAAGTTTTCGCTTCTTGAGGCGGGCAAGTTGCAGCTGATCGGGGGCCGACGTCCTTCGCAGCGCCTCGATCGCATCGTCCAGGTCGCGATGCTCCATCCTGAGGTGCTGAAGGTGCGTCGCCTTATCAGGTTCGATGTCGTTGGCCCTGTTCATTGCGTCCCCGCGGCTACTCATCTCCATTCATCTCGGATATAGACAAAGTGTCAACGGGTCGTCGCGCAAAGATAGGCAACTGGCCGAACGGTGGGAGACAGGACTCACCGGGAAGGTTTAAGAGTGAGGCTTCGGAGAGCAGAGGAGACGGGAATGCAGAACGCGCATATGTCCGCATTGGAAATCAAGCACGCTGATCTCGACGCACGCATCGCACAAGAAAACCAGCGGCCGCATCCGGACGATGCCCTCGTGTCTCGCCTCAAGAAAGAGAAGTTGAGGATCAAGGAAGCCATTCTCGGCATCTGATCGCGGCACCAGAAATGAAAAGGCGGCGCTTCCGACGGGAGGCGCCGCCTTTTTATGTGCCGTATGACTGCTCAGCGACTCGCCGGCCTGCAGGACTCGTCAAAGCTCCCTCAGTCCTCCCGCGAAACCCGCTCGTGGCGCTCGTGACGCTCCTGCGCCTCGACCGTCATGGTCGCGATCGGCCGGGCCTCGAGTCGGGCGAGCGAAATCGGCTCACCCGTCACTTCGCAAAAACCATATTCCCCCGTCTCGATCCGGCGAAGCGCGGCGTCGATCTTGGAGATGAGCTTGCGCTGCCGGTCGCGGGTCCGGAGCTCGATGGCCCAATCGGTCTCGCTTGAAGCGCGGTCGGTGATATCCGCTTCCCGAATGGGCCCGCTCTTCAGCTGCGCCATGGTATCGCGCGATTCGCGGATAATGTCTTCTTTCCAGTTGAGCAGCTTGTGCCGAAAATAGGCCAGTTGCTCTGCGCTCATGAACTCTTCGTTTGCGCTCGGCCGGTAGCCGGTCGGCAGAACGATTCCACGCGCGCCGGTAAATTGCGGTTCGAAAATGTCGCTTAGTGCCGTTGCCATAACCCCTCCACTCTCCGCGGCCGGCCAACGGGCCGGTCGCTGCCTTCCCGGGCCGCTTTGCTTATGGCGCAAATGTCGGCCCATGCCCCATGGGCCCTATACGCACGCCGAGCGTCAAGCACAAGTCACTCAAAACGTGATCGAAAGTCCGTTCTATTTTGCGCCGGGGCGTGACATTTTTGCCGCCCCGGCTCCCTTTCGAGACGCCCAACGCGAATCGCGGGCTGATCAAGCAAGATCTGCTGGCGACGCGCGAGGATTGCCGCTGCTGCAAGGGCGGTAATCCCGAAACAACATTCACGTCTTGCCGCAGCTTGTCCAACATTGGGACGGAAGTGCCGTGACAGCCTCAAAAGCGCCCCGTTAACTGCAACAACATGGTTAACGACCTTGCACCTTTTCTGATCTTTGTCATCTGTCTGGAATAGCCAAAGGAGGCCGCCGGATATTTAGGATTCCCCCTGATGTCCGGTTGTCACCAGAATTAACAGGGTGCTTATCATGTCGGTAAAGATGGCTCTTGCGAAACTCTGCGCTTGCACATGTGGAGGGGCAATCATCGGCGGGGGTGCGGTTCACGTTGCTGAAAACCCGGTACCGCGGCCGGCCGTCGTGAAAAAGGCCAAGGCCAAGACGGTCCGGCATTACCGCGCCCACGCCCGGCCAAAGCGGGTGAAAAGGGTTCGAAAGGTCGCCCGGACAGAATGTCGAGTCATCCCTGGCAGTGCCGTCACCACGCGCACCGTCAGCTATCCCGCGGCGCCACCCCCCATCGCCCTTCCCCCGCCTCCTCCGCCCGGAGTGATGCCGGTCATCGGCGGCGGCAGCGTGCCCATCGTGATCGGCGGCGGAAGCGGCTTCGGCAGCGGATTCGGAACCGGCTTCTTCAGCGGCGCCTTTTTCGGTGGCGGCAACAGCAGCGCGATCTTCACTGCCTCCACCAGCACATCGAGCGGTGGCAGCGGCGGCAGCTCCACATCGACCAGCGGCGGTTCGACCTCCACCAGTGGCGGGTCGACCTCTACTTCCAGCGGAAACGTTTCCTCCACGTCGAGCTCGAGCAGCTTCGGGGGCAGCAGCACCAGCACCTCAAGCAGCACCAGCGCCAGTACAAGCGCCAGCACGAGTGCGAGCAGCAGTTCATCCACGTCGAGCGGGGGCTCGACTGGGTCGACCGGCGGGACGCCGGTGCCCGCGCCGCCGATGGTCCTCCTCTTTGGCGCCGCAGCGGCGGCGCTGGTGGCCCGTCGGCGGATTGGGCGCTCAGCCGCCTGAGGTTCGAAGCCAATAAAAAAGGCCGCGCTGGCGATCAGCGCGGCCTTTTGTCTGTCCGAACAGCTCCGGGAGCTGCCTTGTGATAGACGTTGACCGGAAGCGGGGCGAACCCGCCTATCAGGTCGGCCGCTGTGACTATTCAGCCTTGGCCGGGGGCGCCGCAGCAGCAGCCGCGGCTTCAAGCTCCGCAACCGTCATTCCGATCACTGCGCCATTTGGTCCTGGGGCGATGCTCGTGCGCGGCAAACGCACGAGCTTTCCCGAGCCGAGCTTCACCGTCACGAATTGCTCGTCAAGCGCGTTGATGGTGCCGACATTGCCTCCCTGCGAACCGCTGACGGTTGCGCCGACGGTGATCTTCTGGCTGGCCTCGGCCATCGTCTTTTCGACGGCTGCGTTGAGCTCGTCGCGAGTCATGGCGACAAGCAGGCCTCCGTTGTGGGCCGTGAACGACGAGACCGGCAGCCGCGCTTCGTGCTTGTCGGTCTTGAGGATCACGAATTGTCCATCCACCCTGCTGACGGTGCCGACCTCACCCCCTTTAGGATCGCTGACCCTCGCGCCGGGCGCAACGCCAGCGCGCGCCGCTTGCGCCGGCTGAGCAGTCTGGCCTCCCTCCGCTGATGGCGCTCCCTGCCCTGATGGCGCTCCCTGCGCTGATGGCGCTCCCTGCGCTGATGGCGCTCCCTGCCCTGATGGCGCTCCCTGCGCTGATGGCGCTCCCTGAGGCGCCTGTGCAGTCGCCGGCTGCGCGATCAATGCCGTGCCCGAAAGCAGGACGGAGAAACTTCGTACAAAAAGCTTACCATGGTATGTCATTGCTATTCCTCGATTCTATCGGACGATGGAGAAACGCGCCCGCTGGTCATCTCGATCCCAGCTTATGCGGCGCTTAGAATTTTTTCAATTTCAGGCACAGGGTGACCGGTCAGGTCCTTCGCGATCTCACCCGCCAGCCGCTTTTCGACTTCCTTGTGGTAGTGCTTGCGCAACTCGCCCAGCGTGCGCGGCGGCGCCACGATGATCAGCGACTCAAACTCGTTGCGCAGCGCCCGCTCCTTCAGGATCGCGGCGGTCTCCGCTGCGAAACGGTCTTCGCCGAGCTGGTGGAAGTCGGTTTCCTCATAGGCGCTTCGGCCTGCCCCGCCGGAAGCGTCGAAGGTGTGCCCCGGTTCGCTGGTCTTCTGGTCGCGGTCGGCGGGATTCTCCTGAACCTCTTTCCGTTCCATCTCCAGCTTCAGATATTCAGCGTCGCCCTCGTTACGGAAGAAAAGCATCTTCTGCCCGTCGGCGACCACCACAAACGTATTGTGCGGAACCTGCATCTCGTTCTCCTTTGATCCGCCAAACAAACGCGGAAAAGCATTGGATGGTTGCCGGACGGCGCCTTGCTTCACCGCATCGCGGGCGCCATAGCCGAGCCGATGCGGATCCTGCTCGCGAACGACGATGGCGTGAACGCCGCCGGTCTCAAGGTCCTCGAGACGATCGCTCGCACGTTCTCACAGGATGTCTGGATCGTCGCTCCCGCTGAAGAGCAGTCCGGCGCCGGCCACTCTCTCACGCTGACGCGGCCCGTGCGCCTTCGGAAACTCGGTGATCGGCGATTCTGCGTCACCGGCACGCCCACCGACGCGGTGATGATGGCCATCGCGCATGTGATGAAGGATCACCGACCCGACCTCATCCTCTCGGGGGTCAATCGCGGCGCCAATCTAGCCGAGGACGTTACCTACTCCGGCACCGTTTCGGCCGCCATGGAAGGCGCGCTCGCCGGGATACCGTCGATCGCGTTGAGCCAAAGCTACGCCCGCGAGGGCATGGGCGACGCCGTACCGTTTGCTGCCGCCGAAGCGTGGGCCGAACGGGTGCTCCGCCCTTTGCTGGTGACCCCCATCGAGCCCCGCACGCTCATCAACATCAACTTCCCCGCGCTCGCCCCCGATCGGGTAAGCGGGATCCGAGTCACTCAGCAGGGTCTCCGCGACTATGGCCGGCTTCGGATCGTCGAGCGCACGGACCCCCGCGGCTATTCCTATTTCTGGTTCGGCCTCGGCCCCATGATCGAGACCCCGGGTCATTCGACGGACCTCGAAGCCATCGCCGATGGTTACGTGGCGGTGACGCCGCTTCATCTCGATCTCACGCATGCGCCGTCCCTCGCAACTTTGGCCGAGCTCTACGGCTGATGCGCCAGCGGCCGCGCGGACCCGATCACGTCACGCTGCGCCGCAAGAGCCCACTTCCCGTCTGGGCACAGATAGGCTGGCGTGCGGGGCTGGTGCTCGGCCTGCTGCTCCTTGCGCTCGCGGTGCACTGGCTGGAGCGGGACGGCTTGAAGGACAGCCATGACGGCCACGTAAGCTTAATCGACGTCATCTACTTCACGATGATCAGCATCACCACAACCGGCTATGGCGATATCGTGCCAATCAGCGACGAGGCGCGCATGTTCGACGCGCTGATCGTGACGCCGATCCGGATCTTCTTCGTGCTGATCTTCATCGGCACCGCCTATACCTTCGTATTCCGCCGCACATGGGAGAGATGGCGAATGGAGTGGATCCAGCGGACTCTGCGCGATCATGTAGTTGTTGCCGGCTTCGGGACGAGCGGCTCGGAAACGGTGGACGAGATCCTGGCGCGGGGAACTCCTCCGCAAGAAATTGTCGTGATCGACCGGAATCAGGAAGCGCTTGAGCGCGCCGCGTCCTTGGGGTGCCCGGTCGTGAATGCGGATGCCACTCGCGACAAGACACTGCAGGCGGTACGGATCGAGCAGGCACGTGCGCTGATCGTTTCCGCGGGACGCGACGACACGTCCATCCTCATCACCCTGACGGCCCGTCATCTCGCGCCAAACCTCACGATCAGCGTTTCCGTCCGCAACGAGGACAACGAGCTGCTCGCGCGCCAGGCCGGCGCCACCACCGTGATCAATCCGGTGAGCTTTGCCGGGCTTCTCCTCGCCGGCTCGACGCACGGGGTCCATATCGCCGATTACCTGGCGGACCTCGCCTCAACCCACGGCCGGGTCAGACTCGCTGAACGGGCCGTCAGGCCCGAGGAACATGGAAAGCCGTTGTCACAGATCGCCCAGGGCTTGGGGGTGCGCATTTACCGGAACGAGCGCCCCTATGGCTTTTGGGAACCGGAAGCGCGTGAACTGATGGCAGGCGACGTCATCGTCGAGATAGTGCCCACGCTGAAGCGCGAGGCGGATCTCGATTGAAGCTGCGGGAACTGATAAAGGGGCGCAAAGGATCGGGGCCGGCACCCGAAGATGCCGGCCCCGCCCTCGATACGCGACGCGAGGGGTCGTTGGTTGCGGCTCGGGGCCGCTCCGGGACGACAGCCGTACTTATGCATTGAATTCCTTGAGGAATAGCTGAATGACATCGTTAGCGGCCATTAAGGAAGCGGCCGCTACCAGCCGCGAACCCGTAACGGCCCCGCCCCGGAGATGATGATGAAAAGACGGACCTTTCTCACCGCGCTGCCGCTCACGGCCGCGGGCGTAACTTTGGCCGGACGCGGATTGTCGGCCGCGCAGCCCGCCGCCGCCCCTGCCCAGCCCGAGCGCTATGAACGGCCTGACGTCCACGCCGGCGACCGTCCCGTGGGCGCGAGCTTTGCCACCCGGTCGATGGTGTTCGGCAAGCATGGCGCGGCGGGAAGCTCGCAGCCGCTCGCGACGCTTGCCGGCATCGACATCTTGAGACGCGGCGGATCCGCCGTCGACGCCGCAATCGCGGTCAACGCCTGCCTCGGGTTCCTCGAGCCAACTGCGAACGGGATCGGCGGTGATCTTTACGCCATGCTTTGGGACCCAAAGGCACGCAAGGTCGTGGGCATCGCAGGCTCGGGGCGTTCGCCGCGCTCGCTCAGCTTCGAGACTGCCCGTTCGCGGGCAAGGAACGGCGTTCTGCCGCCTTACGGCGCTGTCACGGTTTCCGTTCCCGGCGCGGTCGACGCCTGGTGGCAGCTCCATCGCCGTTATGGGCGGCTCAAATGGGCCGAGCTGTTCGAGCCGGCAATCGCCTATGCGTCCGAAGGCGCACCCGTCCCGCCCGTTATTGCCTATTACATGAAACGGGGCATCACGAATTTCTCCCGCCCCGGAATGGGCATCGAGGAGGTGGCCAACGCCCGCGCGACCTTCGCGCCCGCCGGCAACACACCGGAGGTCGGAGAGGTGTTCCGCAATCCGGACCTTGCGCGGACCTACCGGATGATCGCCGAGGGCGGTCGTGATGCCTTTTACGAAGGAGCCATTGCCCGCACGATCGATGCCTATTTCAGGCGCATTGGCGGGTGGCTCTCCTATGCGGATCTCGCTGCACATCGGTCCGAATGGACTGAGCCGCTCATGACAACCTACCGCGGCGTCGGCGTCCACGCGATCGGCGCCAACACCCAGGGCATCGCGACGCTCCAGATCCTGAACATTCTGGAAAACTTCGACTTGAAGGCGGCCGGCTTCCAATCGCCGCTCTCGCTTCATCTCCAGGCGGAGGCCAAGCGCCTCGCATATGAAGACCGTGCGCGCTATTATGCCGACCCGAACTTCGCGAAGGTTCCCGCCGCCTGGCTCGTGTCCAAGGACTATGCAGCCCAACGTGCCAGGCTGATCCGCCCGGACCGGATCAACGACCGCGTGGCGCCCGGTCAGGCGCCGTCCCGGGGCGACACCACTTATTTCAGTGTCGCCGACAGGGATGGAATGATGGTCTCGATGATCCAGTCGAACTTCCGGGGCATGGGGTCAGGGTTGGTGGCCGACGGGCTCGGCTTCATGTTCCAGGACCGCGGCCAGCTCTTCACCTTCCAGGACGGCCACCCCAACGTCTATCGGCCTGGCAAGCGGCCATTCCAGACGATTATCCCCGGCTTCGCGACACGCGACGGCGCCCCATGGATGTCGTTCGGCGTCATGGGCGGCGACATGCAGCCGCAAGGGCAGACCCAGATCATCGTAAACCGCGCCGATTACGGCCTCGATGCTCAGGCCGCCGGTGACGCCCCGCGCTGGCATCATGAGGGGTCTTCCGAAAGCATGGGTGAGGACGATCCCAATCTCGATGCGCGCGGGCTGCTCCGGCTGGAGACTGGTGTTCCCGATGCGACCGCGAAGGCGCTTGCCGAGATGGGCTGGCGCATAGGCGAGTCGGACGGGGGCTTCGGCCGCTACAAGTGCGTCGAACACCGGATGAGCGGCAAAGAGCGCGTCTACGGCGCCGCCAGCGACCCGCGCGACGACGGGCTGGCTTTGGCTTACTAGACCTTGATCGGATCAGGCTGAATCAGCCTGATCCGTGAATCAAAGGTCTTCACCATTTGGCGAGGAGCTTCAGCCGCGCTGGAGGAGTCGAGTGAGGCCCTCGATGGAATAAGGCTTTTGGAGGAGCTCAAAGCCATGGCGGCCTTCCTGCGCCAGTACATGGCTGTATCCGCTCGTCAGCACGATCCTGAGGGCGGGCCAGCGCTTGCGGATTTCGCCGCCGAGCTCGATCCCGCTCATCCCCGGCATCACGACGTCGCTGAAAACCAGGTCGAAGGCTGCGCCGTCCTCGTCCAGCAGCGCCAAAGCCTCTGCGGCATCCCTGGCAAGCCGCGGCTCGTGGCCGAGTTCGCCCAGCAGCTGGATAGCGAACTCGCCCACCTCCTTGTTGTCCTCGACCACGAGGATGCGCTGGCGCTGGCCATCGCGAAGCCCCGACCCGAGCCCATTCTCGGCGGCGGATTCGATGGGACGGCCCACCCGCGGGAGATAGAGCGTGAAGACGGTTCCCTCGTTCACTTTGCTGTCGACCTCGACCTCGCCGCCTGATTGCTTGGCAAAGCCGTAGACTTGGGAGAGCCCAAGCCCGGTGCCCTTGCCCACGCTTTTCGTGGTGAAAAAGGGCTCGAATATCTGCCCCACCACTTCGGGGGGAATGCCGCGGCCGGAGTCGCTCACCGAGATCGCCACATGTTCGCCCTCGGCCGCGCCGTGCCACGCCCCTGCGACAAGCCCAGGCACCACCTGCGCGAGAATGCGCACCCTGCCTTGCCCGTCCATTGCATCGCGAGCATTGGCCGCGATATTGATCAGCGCCGTCTCGAACTGGCCGGCATCCGCCTCGACAAAGCAAGCGTCGCAGGCGACATCGAGCTCAAGCTCGATCCGGGAGCCCAAGAGGGTACGCACCATATCCGAGACCTGCCGCACCCGATCGGCAGCATCGAAGATTTCCGGCTTCAGCGCCTGCCGCCTGGCAAAGGCAAGCAGTTGCGCGGTCAGCTTCGCCGCGCGGTCGGCGGTATCGGAAATTGCGTCGAGATAGCGTCGTTCGCGCTCCTCCGGCAGTTGGCCCCGGCGGAGGAGGTCGACGGAGGAACGGATGATCGTCAGAAGGTTGTTGAAGTCATGCGCGACGCCGCCCGTGAGCTGCCCGATCGCCTCCATCTTCTGCGCCTGGCGGAGTTGGTCCTGCGCTTCGAGCAGTTCGGCCGTTCGCTCTTCCACCCTTTGCTCCAGCGTCTCGTTGAGCTGCTTCAACTCGGTCACGGCACGATTGCGCTCGACGACGCGCCCGACCTGCTCGCCGAGGGTCCGCACGGTCAGCAGCAGCTCAGGATTGGGCGGCGTTTGTTCTTCCGTGAAGAATTCCAGCACCGCGAGAACGCGTCCGGCGCCCTTGATCGGAAATCCGAACGCTGCGCCGTAGCCGATGCCCTTTCGAACGAACTGGTCGTTCTTGGCGGTGTCCGCCGTCCATTGCGGCTCGCCGGTCGCCACGACCAGTCCGGGCAGGCCGACGCCCGGCGCGAAGCGGATGCTTCTTGTTCGGTTTTGGAGCGCGGCCATGCGCTCATTGCGTTCGCCGTGCCAAATGTCCGTCGAGACCGACTCGTTCGTATCCTCCCGGACCGCCAAAGCGTGCCCAACGGGCCAGCCGGTGAGCTCGCAAATCGCCTCAAGCGACGCCCTCAGCACCTCTTCGACCGACTCCGTCTCTGCGGCCAGGCGGGTCAGTCGAAAGAGAAGCTCCGCCTCCCTTGCCTGCCGGGCCAGCAGGCGCTGGGAATTCAGGCGGGCGCTGATGTCGCGCAAAAAGCCGACAAAAAGATGCTGATCGCCTGCCTTGGTAACGGTGATCGAAAGCTCGACTGGGAACTCCTCGCCATTTTTGCGGACGGCGGTGATCTCGATGAGCTGGTTCAGCACAGCGCCGTGGCCGCTTTCGTTGAACCGTTGGAGGCCGCGAGCATGGGCTTTCCGGTGCTGCGGCGGCACGATGAGCTCGCCCATCGGCTGGCCGATCGCTTCGTCCCGCGACCAGCCGAAGGTCCTCTCGGCGACCTTGTTCCAATCGACGACAACACCATCCGTCCGCATGACGACGACGGCATCGAGCGCGGTGTCCAGGATGGCGCGCAGCCGGTTTACGTCGGCAGGCGTCTGATCGCTCGCGAGCATTGCCACCAGATAGCGCGTTGAGAGGCTTGCGTCGACGCAGCAGAGCAAGGCGGCGACTGAAGCGCCTCCGCAGGTGGTTCAGCGCTGGTCAGAGTCCCAAGAGTCTCCGCGCGCGTTGATCTTGATGACGCGCCGATCCCCATCAGCTGCTTGGGCCTTGCTCTTCCTGCCGGCCCCAAAACCGCCGAAAAGGTAAGATTTCGCCGTTGCAACGGGCCCCGCAGCCACGGCGGTCATCGGGCCAACCAGGTCATTGTCCGGCGTCACTGCCAAATGGTCGTCGTGAGCTTCGACCAAGGTCATGCGTCCGTCTTCCTCGAAGAAAAGCGACCACTTGCCTGGGGGCCCGTCGCTCATGAACGGAAGCATGCCAGCGCCGGGCACCTCCTGGTAACCAACAAAGCAGGGCAGAAGAAACTTGCGGCCGTCAATCAGCCGTACGAGGCGGTTCTTCCGGATCTGGGCTGCGGTCGGACGACCAGCCCAGCTGGTGAGCGCGGCGGCAAGCTCGAACGGCGTAACCACGTCGAGCTCGGCGAGGGAGATTCCGAAACCCTCCCTCAGCTCCGTGGACGTCAGCTGAAGCACGTCGATCTTGCCGAACGTACCACGCACGCCGGCTGGCGGCGCTACGTCCATGGTGAGCAAAGTCGCTGCCGGCTTGTCGATTGCCCTGATGATCATCGCGCCTCCTGCTCGGCGGATCAACGGCCCGCCCGGCCCGGCGTTCCTCCGAAATCTCGCTTAAATGAGTTGCATGTGATGCTTGCACCGGCACTTTCGTTGAGCAGGGGACCCATTTGACCGCACAGGCTTTCATGCCTGCTCAACAGCTTCTGGAACCGGTCCCACAATGATTTCCTTGTTCCGCCGACAGCCGCGGGCACTCGTGTTCGGATTCCTGTACACCCTGGGATCGAGCCCTGGGCAGACCTTCTTCATCTCCGTCTTCCTGCCCGTGATCAGCGTCAGCATCGCCACTGAAATGGCGGACATATCCTACCTCTACGCTCTTGCGACTGTTGCAAGCGCAGTCGCTCTCCCCTTCATCGGCCGTCTCATCGACCGCTGCGATCTTCTCCGATTCGGCGTTTCGGTCGGGCTGATGCTGACGCTCGCCTGCGTCGCCATCGCGGCCGCTGTCGGCCCGCTTTCGCTCTTGCTCGGCTTCTTCGCGCTGCGGCTCTTCGGGCAGGGGCTGATGAGCCATACGGGTATAACGGCGGCCGCGCGCTACTTCGAGGAAGATCGCGGCAAAGCGCTCGCCCTCACATCCTTGGGATTTGCTGCCGGGGAGGCTCTGCTGCCGGTCGCGGCCGTCCTCCTCATCGATCGGATCGGCTGGCGGTGGTCGTTCATCACGGCAGGTCTGGTGCTGGGCATCCTCACGGCGGCGGCCGCGGCTTGGCAGGTGCGGCACCTGGCGTCGTTCCGCGCACCGGTGGTGCGCAGCGGGAGCTCGGTTGGTCGCGCCAGCTTGTGGCGCTCGGCATATGTCTGGTGGCTGATGCCGGTTCTCCTCGCCTCGCCGTTCGTGCTCACCGCCATTATTTTCTACCAGGCCCTGATCGCTCAGGAACTCGGGCTGACGCTCGCTTTGTTTGCAGCTTCGTTCGTGGCATACGCACTCGCCCGGATCCCAGGCTCGCTGCTTGCCGGGCCGCTGATCGACCGCTTCTCGGGACGGGCTTTGCTCCCCGTCCAGCTCCTCCCGGGGGCATTGGGCATGATCATTCTCGCGACATTCGGCAGCGCCTGGAGCGTCATCGCTTATTATGCCCTGATCGGGCTCACGAGCGGGCTGGACGGCACGATCCGATCCGCTGCCGTCGCGGAGATGGTGGATCCCGCCGAACTCGGTGCCGCGCGAAGCAGCCTTGCCTCGCTGGCGGTGCTCTCCACCGCTGCCGGCCCGGCTGCCGTCGGCCTGCTGCTCGGAGGCGGCGTCAGCCTCTCGGCGACGCTCTGGCTGAGTGCGGCCCTCTTCCTTGTGGCCAGCCTGCTCGCCTTTGCGGCGAACCTCCGCTTCGGCATCATCGGCGCACGCCCGAACCCCGTTGCGGGCATCTAGGAAAATGAAGGTCGCGACCCTATGTGGGCGGGGTCCATGGAAATCGAACTCCCCCCACCGCCGAGAGTCGGCATGGTTTCGCTCGGCTGTCCCAAGGCCCTGGTCGACAGCGAACGCATCCTGACCAAGCTTCGGTCGGACGGCTACCAGCTGTCGCCAGATTATGACGATGCGGACGTCGTCCTCGTCAACACCTGCGGTTTTCTCGACTCTGCCAAGGAGGAGAGCCTGGCGGCCATCGGCGAAGCGATTGCCGAAAATGGCCGCGTCATCGTCACCGGCTGCATGGGCAAGGAAGCCGAAGTCATCCGGGAGCGTTTCCCGGACGTGCTCGCCGTCACCGGCCCCGCGCAATATGAGCAAGTTGTCGGCGCGGTCCATGAGGCTGCCCCCATGCCTCCTTCTGCCTTCCTGAATCTCGTCCCGGAAGGCGGGCTGAAGCTCACTCCGCGCCACTACAG
>JALYNE010000027.1 GCA_030773375.1 Pseudomonadota bacterium | reverse complement strand
CCGTGAGGGGAAACAAGTGCCATGAGGGCCAGTAAGTGAACGACTCCCGCAACATGATTCTCGCGATCGTCCTGTCGGCGCTCGTGCTGTTCGGGTGGAGCTTCATTTCGGAGCGCTATCTCCCGACGGCAAACCAGCCTTCGACCAAGATCGTGGATGGCAAGTCGGTGCCGCTGCCCAAGCCGCAGGCCGATCCGACCGCCGACAGCCCCGCGGCGATCCGCGACCGCAGGATTGTGCTTGCCGAAACGCCGCGGGTGCGCATCGATACCCCTCTCCTCCAAGGCTCGGTCAACCTCAAGGGCGCACGGGTCGACGATCTCGTGCTGAAGAAGCACCGCGAAAGCATCGCCAAGAAGTCGCCGCCGATCCGCCTTCTCTCCCCCGGCGGCGCCCCCGACGCTTATTTTGCGAGCTTCGGCTGGACCGGCGAAGGCGTGCTTCTGCCGGGCTCGGACACCGTCTGGACGGCAAGCGGCAACCGCCTGGCGCCCGGAAGCCCGGTCACCTTGAGCTGGAACAACGGGCAGGGCCAGCTTTTCCGGATCAGGCTTTCCGTCGACAATGGTTACATGTTCACCGCCCAGCAGCAGGTGACGAACACCGGGCCGGGTGCGGTCGCCGTGCGCCCCTTCTCGCTCGTCAGCCGCGCCAACCCTTCCGTGGATCCGGACAGCTGGACCATGCATGTCGGGCCGGTTGGCGTGTTCAACGGCGCCGCCAATTACGACTGGGGCTTCGATGATCTTGGCGAAAGCGGCGACCAGCGCTTTTCCACCACCGGCGGCTGGCTCGGCTTCACCGACAAATATTGGCTGACGGCCGTCGTTCCCGACCAGAACAGCAATGTCGAAGCCGGCTTCCTGCGCGGACGCGCGGGTGGCTTCCAGGCGGTCGCCACCCCTGCCCCCGCGATCGTCGCGCCGGGCAACGCGGCACGTCACCAGTTCCGCCTCTTTGCCGGCGCCAAGGAAGTGGCGCTTCTCGAGCGCTACGAGGACGAACTCGGCATCGCCAATTTCGACAAGGCGATCGACTGGGGCTGGTTCGAATGGTTCATGAAGCCGATCTTCTCCGTTCTAAACTGGCTGTTCGCAATGATCGGGAATTTCGGCGTGGCGATCATCTGCCTCACCATCATCGTCAGGGGCCTCATGTTCCCGATCGCGCAGAAGCAGTTCAAATCGATGGCGGCGATGCGCGTGCTCCAGCCGAAAATGAAGACGCTGCAGGAACGCTACAAGGACGACAAGCCGCGCCTCCAGCAGGAGATGCTGAAGCTCTACCAGGAGGAAAAGGTGAACCCGATGGCGGGTTGCCTTCCGATCCTTCTCCAGATCCCGATCTTCTACGCCCTGTACAAGGTGCTGATGCTCGCGGTTGAAATGCGGCACGAGCCGTTCGCGCTCTGGATCAAGGACCTCTCGGCACCCGATCCGCTGACGCCCGTCAACCTGTTCGGCTTCCTAAACTTCACGCCGCTCGGTTTCTTGGCGATCGGCGTGCTGCCGATCCTGCTCGGAATCACCATGTGGCTGCAGTTCAAGCTCAATCCCGCACCGATGGATCCCATCCAGAAACAGGTGTTCAGCATCATGCCGTGGGTGCTGATGTTCGTGATGGCGCCGTTCGCTGCCGGGCTTCAGCTCTACTGGACCGTGTCGAACATCCTCACCATCGCGCAGCAGAAGCTCCTCTACGCCAAATATCCGGGCATGCAGGCCGCTCCGGAGGCGAAGTGACGGAGGAGGCCGAGGCCCAGGACCTGGACGAGATCGCCCGGAAGCTTTTTTCCGGGCCGATTTCCTTTTTGAAATCCGCGCCGTCGCTCCAGTTCCTGCCGAACCCGGATGTCGAGGAAGTCGCCTTCGCCGGCCGTTCGAACGTCGGCAAATCCTCGCTCCTCAACGCGCTCACCAACCGGCGCGACCTTGCGCGAACGTCGAACACGCCGGGCCGGACGCAGGAGCTCAATTTCTTCGAGGTAGGCGATCCGGTTTGCTTCCGGCTGGTTGATATGCCGGGCTACGGCTTTGCGAAGGCGCCAAAGGACATGGCCAGGAAGTGGCGGCACCTGATCAACGATTATCTGCGCGGCCGCCAGGTGCTGAAGCGCGCTTTGCTCCTCGTCGACAGCCGCCACGGCCTGAAGGATATCGACCGCGAGGTCATGAAGATGCTCGACGTGGCAGCGGTCAGCTATCACCTCGTGCTCACCAAGGCGGACAAGATAAAGCCGACCGAGCTTGAGGCGGTCCAGCAGCAGACTGCGTCGGAGGCGCTGAAGCATCCGGCCGCCCATCCCGAAATACTCGCGACGTCCAGCGAAACCGGCTTTGGCATCGATCGGTTGAGGGGGGCAGTGATCGAGGCGCTTGGCTAAGCCCTGATCAGGTGAGATGGAAGCCCCACGCGCCTCCGCCGGAACTCGTGATCAGGTTCCTGCAGCTTGGGCAAAGCAAGGTCTAGGAGAGAAGATGCTGAAGCTTATCATCGGCAACAAGGCTTATTCCTCTTGGTCGCTCCGGGGCTGGCTGGCGGTGAAGCAATCTGGCCTCCCGTTCCAGGAGATCACGGTGCCGCTCTATGACGAGGACTGGGAAAAGCGCCGGGAGGGCGACGAGTTCGCGCCGTCAAAGGGCAAGGTGCCGATCCTGTGGGACAACAACATCGTCATCTGGGACTCGCTCGCGATCATCGAGTGGCTTGCCGACAAGACCGATCGGACGCGCTACTGGCCGAAGGACGACGCCGCACGCGGCATGGCGCGTTCGATGGCGGCCGAGATGCACTCGAGCTACCAGAACCTTCGCCGCGAATGCTCGATGAACGTGAGGAAACAATTCCCCCCGAAAAACCTGTCCGAACCGGTGCGCGTCGAAGTGATCCGCATCCTCGAGCTCTGGGCAGAGGCGCGCGCGCGTCACGGCAGCGGCGGGCCTTACCTTTTCGGCACGTTCGGCGCGGTCGACATCATGTTCGCGCCCGTGGTCACGCGGTTCGTCACTTACTCGATCCCCGTGCCGCGCTTTGCCGCGGCCTATATGGAAGCGATCCTCAGCCATCCCTGGATGATCGACTGGATCGAGGCCGCCCAGGAGGAACCCTGGGTGATCGAGCAATATGAAGTGCCGGCGTAAGAACATCCCGCGGAAGTGGCCTTTCGCGGGGACGCCATCGAACCGCCGGAATGTTCCTGGAGGAATTAGAGTTGGAAAGGCACCGAAGAGCGCTGGCGTTCACGAACTGGCCAGAGTTCGATGTCGTCATTTTTGCTGTGCTGCTGAACTACCCCTGGGAGCTGATGCAAGTGCCTTTCTACGAAGGAATGGCATCATCGGCGCACTGGAGCGCTGTGAAGGTCTGCACCTGGGCCACCTTGGCCGACGGCATCATCATGCTTATCGCCTACTGGGGCGCCGCCATCGTAGCACGAGATCGATGGTGGTTCTTTAAGCCCCGTCCGATGCCACTGATCGTGTTGCTCGCAATCGGCGTGGCGATCACTGTTCTTCTGGAACGACTGGCCACTGTTTCTGCTAACCCCGATTGGGGGTGGCGCTATGCTGAAACCATGCCGATCGTCCCCGGCCTCAAGATCGGCCTCACGCCCTTTCTGCAATGGATCTTGTTGCCGTTGCTGATGGTGTGGTTTGTTAAACGCCAGCTGGTGGCGGCGCGGCGTCGCGTGACTAAAAAGGACGGCAGTGCGCTTTGTGCAAAAGAAAGGGCGCCGCAGGTAGCGACCTGAGCGCGCCCTTCGTTGGGTCTAGAACTCAGCGTTTGCTCGGCGCGGGCTTTTGAGCCTCAGCCGGCTCGTCGCCCATCATTGTCATCATCTTCTGGCAATGATCCATCATCTGGGCCATGTCGGTGCCGCTCATCATCATGTTGCCCCGGCCCATCATGCCGCCGTTCGACATCATCTGCCGGTGCTGTTCGGGGCTCATCTGAGGCATTTGCGGGCGGGTGTTGGCAGGCTGGGCGAGCGCTGCGGTGGTGATTCCGAGGGCGGTGATCGCGCCGAGTGCGGCGACTTTGATGATCTTCATGCTTGATACTCCTTTAGTGCCTGCCGAGATGACGGTGCATATCACGGAACAAATATGCAGATTGACACCGTGGGAGGGTCAAGGGGGTCAAGATCATTTTCTACGGAACTGCAGCTCGGCCATTCCCTAAGGCCTGCGAAGCTGCCGAAGCTCGACGGCTGCAACCTGACCGCCGCT
Organism: Pseudomonadota bacterium; assembly: GCA_030773375.1. Classification (GTDB taxonomy): domain Bacteria; phylum Pseudomonadota; class Alphaproteobacteria; order Sphingomonadales; family Sphingomonadaceae; genus Allosphingosinicella. The sequence goes on along the minus strand of JALYNE010000027.1, from coordinate 11,088 downwards.
AACGCGGCGCACAAATGTGTCGTTGATCCGGCTGCGGTTTGGTGCCCGCGGGGCATGGAACGTAGGGATCGGCCGTCACAGGGTACATGGATGCCCGGAATTGAAAGCGGTATTCGAGATAGGCCGCAAGCGCCAGCAGCAGCAACGCCAGGGCGCACCAAACCAACAGTTTGCGTTTACGCGACGCTCTCATGTCTGTTCCTGATCTGCCGGCTCTCAAATAAGTGGGAGGCTGCGGCCGCGCTGATTGTGGGCCGCTGAACTCGCGAGGGTCGCCCTCTCGCCAATCATTGAACCCTTGTGGTGCCAAATCGACTTTCGGGAGGTGAGGCGCAATCGCCGCGCCGGCCGTCGGCCAAATCCTCCAAGATCGGGCAATCCGGACGTGCGTCGTCGCTGCAATGTTCCGCAAGGTGCCTCAAAGTGCCAATCATCGCCTCCATCTCCGCGACCTTCACGCAAAGGTGCTCTACATGCTCGAGCGCGATGGCCTTCACGTCGGAGCTTGCCCGTTCGCGATTGTGCCACAGCGCCAGCAGGCTCTCGATCTGAGGGACGGAGAAACCGAGGTCACGGGCGCGCCGGATGAACTGCAGGATGTGAACATCGCTCTTGGTGTACACGCGATAGCCAGAGGCCGTCCGCTCGATCGATTTGATAAGCCCCCTCCCCTCATAATAACGGATCATCTTTGCCGACACGCCGGACGCGGCAGACGCTTCTCCGATGTTCATCCACGTCCTCCCGCATGAGTTGGCCTCTGCGCGTCTGCTCGGCTCCACGGCCACTGGCCACGCGCCGGCTGTCGGGGGCTTAATCCTTGCCACCATTGGAGCGTCAACCACTTTCAGCAAGCGGGTGCCGCAGCGCTGTTGCGACCGCAGGCATTCTTTGCTTTCAGAAGGCGATCCAGCCACTCGAGATGGCGCTTGACCTTGCCATGGTGGGAAGGCTGATAAAGGCGAAGGCGACCGAATTGGAACCGCTGGCCAAGGATCAGAGCCTAAGAGGGGGGCAGACTTCGCGCGTGTTCGAACAGGTTGAGCACGGATCCGTGTAGTTCCGACGGTAAGTCGTCTTTTGCGATCGCTCGCATGCGTGTATTGGAAGTTTGATGAAGCTGATCCTGGCCATTCTTATAGCGCTGTCGTTGATCGGCAGCCCCGGTGCGGCAATCGCCGCGCCGTCGGCAAGCTGTACGATGGCTGGCGCAGACGGCGGAATGGCGGCCGATCACGAGAAGATGGACTGCTGCAGCCCAGAGTGCGCAACTCCCTGTCCGTCGGCTGTTCTTCCGATGTCGGACCTCGGCGAAGACGGCGCAGAGCTTGTCGCTATCGCTGACTGGCAGCCTGTCTCCGGCCGCCTCCCCTCTATCCTGTTACCGACGGACGACCCTCCTCCGCGAACTTTCTCCGCCTGATCAAGGGACGGAGCGGCGCATGCTGCGCCGTCGCGAGAGCGTCCCGCGCTCTTGCAAGGATCAACACGTAGAACGCGTCTCCTGCTGAGCCGAGCCTCCCGCTCGGATCTGCCAACGCGGGCCGCGTACCGATGCGAAGAAAGTACGAGCATGAACATCATCATCAAGGCGGGCGCGATTGCCGCGCTGGTGACCCTTGGCGGCTGCGGCGCCGAGGAAGCGAACAAGAGTGGTGCCGCTGACCGCCCCCAGTCCGCTCCGGCCACTGCTGGTGCGGGCGAAACGCATTCCGCCACCGGCACGGTCGAGAGCATCTCCGGCAACCAGGTCACGATCTCACATGAGGAGATCAAGTCCATCGGCTGGCCGCCGATGACGATGGCCTTCGCCGCCAACGATGCTGCGCTTCTGAACGGCATCAAGGCGGGCGATCGCGTGGCGTTCGCCTTCAGCAAAGCTGGAAGCACGTCCACGCTGACGTCGATCGCCAAGCAGTGACGGGCGCGGTGCGGTCGCGCACCTCGCGACCGCACCCTCCCGAAGCGAGGAACCAAAAGAGATGATCACCACGAATTCGCGGCGTGACGAGCGAGCGACTCTGCGGTGCACAGCCCTGCCAGCCGTTCGTGCGAACTTTATGCGAGGCTTGCTAAGTGCCAACGCTCTCGTTCTGCTGATGGCTGGGATGCCGTCCGTGGCCGCAGCGCAAGCGCAGCATTCTGGGCCCGCCGAACATGAGGCGACTGCCGTCGCCACAGGATCCACCCTCAGCCTAGAGGACGCTGTTTCTCTGGCGCTCGGCAATCAGCCCGCGATCGAAGCCTTTGGGCGCGACGCTGAGGCATCTGAGGAAGCCGCTGTAGCGGCCGGCACGCTCCCCGACCCCGAACTGATGGTCGGGGTGAGGGACTTCCCGGTGACGGGGAACAAGGCCTTCAGCCCCACAGCGGACAATTTCACCATGTACATGATCGGCGCGATGCGCGAGCAGGTCCGGCGGTCGACGCGAATGGCCGAGGCGTCTCGCCTGCGCGCCGAAGCCCTCGTCAGTCGCGCGCAAGGGACGGCGCAGGAACGGCGGATCCGGCGCGAAGTGATGCTCGCCTGGATCAACGCCGTCGAAGCACGGGCCAAGCAGCGCCTGCTCGATCGGCTCATTGCCGATCTCCGTGTCGGACATCGCGTCATGGAGGCGGTGATCCCAACCGGCGGTTCGACGCCGGCGCTGGCGCTTCAGATGCAGGCCGACATCGCACTCGCCCAGATGCGGCAAGCTGCTGCGCGTGGCGAAGAGGCCCGCGCGCGCGCTAATCTGGCCCGCTGGATCGGCAGCCTGGCCAACCGGCCTCTGCCCGATGTCATTCCCACGCTGGAACTTCCCGCCGGGTTTGCAGCGACGGCTGATCTGGGTGACCATCCAGCGATGGAGCTAGCCGAAGCACAGGAACAGGCAGCCCAGCGGCAAGTGGATGTCGCCCGCGCAGAGCGAAATTCGAACATCAGCTGGTCCGTATCCTATGGCTGGAGGCCCGAGTTCGGCGATCTGGTGACCGCACAAGTCTCGATTCCGCTACAGATCAACAGGGCTGGCCGGCAGAACCGCCGGATCGCGGAAGCGGGAGCTAGGGCAGAGGCCGCCCGCCTGCGAGCCCAGGACACTCAACGGGAGCTCAGCGGCGCCTATGGCGCTGCGCTGGCCCAATATAAGAGCGCCGAAGCGCAGCTTTCGATTCTCACCAGCCAGGCCATTCCGTCCCTTGAGGCATCTTTCGAGGCGGCGGAGGCGCGCTATGGCGCCGGCCAGGGCACGCTCGAAATGCCGCTCACGATGATCGAGCGATACGTCGAGACAAGCGTGCAGGCGGTCGAGGAGCGGGCACGTCGCGCTCGTGCCGCTGCCGAGCTCATCTACCTCACTCAGGAGGTCGCCCGATGACCCCGAAGAACAAGAAGTTCGTTGCGGGCGGCGTCGCTCTGGCACTGGCAAGCGCGGGCGCAGGTTACGCCCTCCTCTCGAGCGGAGGCGAAGCCGGTTCCGGCTCCCCAAAGGGTGAGCCGGTGAACGGCGTCGTGCAGGACGGCTCCGGGAAGACCGTTCTTTACTGGTACGATCCGATGCTGCCGATGGAGCGCTACAACGCACCCGGCAAGTCCTCGATGAACATGGACCTGCAGCCGAAATATGCGGAGGAGGGCGGCAGCGGCGGGATCCGCATCTCGCCTCAGGTCCAGCAGAATTTGGGGGTGCGAACCGCTCGCGTCGTGTTCGACAATCTTGCGCCCTCCATCGCTGCCGTAGGGCGGGTGGAGACCGACGAGAGACGCATCTTCGAGGTCCAGACGCTAACGCCCGGGTTTGTGGAGCAGCTGAGCGTCCGAGCCGTCGGGGAGCCGGTTGGGAGAGGAAGCCGGGTCGCCAGTGTTTATTCCCCGGAGCTGCTCGGTGCTCAGCATGAGTATGTGGCACTTCTCAACATCCGGCGCTCAACGATCACGCCAAGCCTGAGGAGCGCCGCTCGCCAGCGACTGCAGCTGCTGGGCCTTCCTGAGGCCGCCGTCCGCAGGCTGGACCGAGGTGGCCGCCCTCAGCGCACCTACCCGGTTTTTGCTCCTCGTTCTGGCATCGTTACCGCCATCGGAACCCGGCCAGGAGCGCGGGTGGAGCCCGGGCAGTCGATACTCACCTTGGCCGATCTCTCGCAGGTCTGGGTCGTAGCCGAGGTGCCCGAGCTCTCGCTCGGCCAAATTCGGGTGGGTCAGCCGGTGGAGATCGCTTTCCCCGCTTATGGCGCCGAAACCCGGCAGGGGAGGATCGACTACATCTTCCCAACGCTCGATCCCGAGGCTCGCACGGCCCGCGTACGCGTTGCCCTTCCCAATCCGGGCGGACGTCTCAAGATCGGCATGTTCGCCAATCTCACCATCGGCGGCACTCCGATGGGCGGATTGGTGGTGCCAACAGAGGCGGTCATCTCCACCGGCAGGCGTGACGTCGTCATTGTCCAGCGAAACGGCGCTTTCATACCCGTCGAGGTTGAACTCGGCCGCACGGTTGGAGACAGGACGGAGATCCGGCGGGGCCTCAACCTCAACGACATAGTTGTCGTATCCGGTCAGTTCCTCATTGATTCCGAAGCGTCCCTGACGGGGGTAATCGACCGCCTTTCGCGCGGTCAGCAGCCCGCCTCACAGCAGCAGACCCAGAACAACCTCATTCAGGGTCGCGGCGTCATCAAGTCCATTGGCGCGAGGGCCGGGCGGATAACTCTGTCTCATGAGCCGATGCCGGCGATCGGCTGGCCCGCCATGACCATGGCATTTCCGGTGAAAGATCCCTCTCTTCTCCGAGGCCGCAAGGCTGGTGAGCGCGTCGTGTTCGCATTCCAAAAGCCGCAGCAGGGCGAAACGCCGATCGTCGAGCGCATCGCGTCGGAGGGGGCGCAATGATCGAACGCCTTATCCGATGGTCTGCCGCCAACCGGCTGATCGTCTTACTTGCGGCCGCGTTCATCACTGCCGCAGGGCTCTATGCGGTCAGCCGGACTCCGCTCGACGCCATTCCCGACCTCTCAGACGTGCAGGTGATTATCCGCACGCCTTATCCAGGCCAGGCGCCTCAGATCGTGGAGGCGCAGGTCACTTACCCGATTGCCACGACGATGCTCTCCGCTCCCAAGGTGAAGGCGGTCCGCGCCTTCTCGATGTTCGGGGACTCGTTCGTGACAATCATCTTCGAGGACGGGACCGACCTCTACTGGGCGCGATCGAGAGTGCTCGAATATCTGAACCAAGCCGCCGGTCGCCTTCCACCCGGCGTCACGCCAGCGCTCGGTCCAGACGCGACCGGCGTCGGCTGGGCATATCAATATGCGCTCGTCGACCGTACCGGCGGCAATGACTTGGGGCAGCTGCGCGCGCTCCAGGATTGGTTCCTAAGATACCAGCTCAAGGAGGTGCCCGGCGTTGCCGAGGTCGCGAGCGTCGGTGGTATGGTCCGCGCTTTCCAGGTGCAGGTCGATCCTGAGCGGCTCCAGCTTTTCCGCGTCTCCGTCAACGACGTGATGGAGGCGCTCAAGACCGCCAACAACGAAACCGGTGGTTCGGTCATTGAGCAGGCGGAAGCCGAGTACATGATCCGCGTTGGCGGATATCTGGAAAGCCTGGCCGACTTCCGCAACATCCCTTTGAAGGTGAGCGAAGGCGGCGTTCCGGTCACGATCGGGGATGTTGCGCGGGTTCAGATCGTTCCCGAGTTCCGTCGAGGGATCGCCGAGCTCAACGGCCAGGGTGAGGTTGCGGGCGGCGTCATCGTCGTGCGCGCCGGCGCCGATACGCGATCCGTCATCGAGGCTGTCAAGGAGAAGCTCGAGGAGCTGAAGACCGCTCTTCCCAAAGGGGTAGAGCTGGTCACCGTTTACGATCGTTCGTCGCTCATCGAGCGGGCCATTGCGAACCTCACTCACAAGCTGGTGGAAGAGTTCATCGTCGTTGCGATCGTCTGCGTTGTGTTCCTCCTTCACTTGCGGTCCGCGCTGGTTGCGGTCCTGACCCTGCCGCTCGGTATCCTAGCGGCATTCACAGTGATGTATCTCCAGGGCGTCAACGCCAACATTCTCTCGCTCGGCGGCATCGCGTTGGCGATCGGCGCCATGGTCGACGCCGCCGTCGTGATGATCGAAAATGCTCACAAGAAGCTCGAGCATGCCGAGCACGAGCATGGCGGCATGACCGAGCCGCTGCGCAAGAGCACGCTGGTAGAAGCAGCCGTGGAGGTCGGGCCAGCGCTCTTCTTTTCGCTGCTCATCATAACGCTGTCATTCCTCCCGGTGTTTTCCCTCGAGGCTCAGGAGGGGAAGCTCTTCACCCCTCTGGCGCTGACGAAGACCTACTCGATGGCTGCGGCGGCAGCCCTGTCCGTGACGCTGATCCCCGTGCTCATGATCATGTTCATCAAGGGGAAGATCAGGCCGGAAGAGAAGAACCCGATCAACCGCTGGCTGATCGCCGCATATCGACCTGCGCTCGTCTGGGTGATGCGCTGGCCCAAGCTCGTCCTTGGACTAGCCATCGGCGCTCTCCTCGTCACGGCTTGGCCGCTGTCCCGCCTTGGAGGCGAGTTCATGCCGGCGCTGGCTGAGGGCGACCTTCTCTACATGCCCACGGCACTGCCCGGGCTTTCCGCGTCCAAAGCCTCCGAGCTGCTCCAGATCACCAACCGCATGATCAAGACGGTTCCGGAGGTGGAGACGGTTTTCGGCAAAGCTGGCCGAGCCGAAACAGCCACCGATCCGGCGCCCATCGAAATGTTCGAAACGGTTATTCAGCTAAAGCCGCAAAGCCAATGGCGACCCGGCATGACGATGGACAAGCTGATCGCCGAGTTCGACGCGCGCGTGAAGGTGCCGGGCCTCGCAAACGTCTTCGTGCCCCCGATCCGCAACAGGATCGACATGCTTGCCACGGGCATCAAGAGCCCAGTGGGCGTCAAGGTGAGCGGAGCGGATCTGGCCACGCTGGACCGTCTTGGCGCAAAGATCGCGCAGGTTGTGAAAACCGTCCCCGGCACGACCTCTGCGATATCCGACCGCATCCTTGGCGGCCGATACATCGACATCAGGGTCGATCGCCTTGCCGCTGCGCGTTACCAGCTCTCGATCGAGGACGTCCAGAATATGGCGGCCGCTGCAGTGGGCGGCAGGGCCGTCGACGAGAAGATCGAAGGCTTGGCGCGCTTCCCAATCAACGTGCGCTTCCCGCGCGAGATGAGGGGCAGCGTGGAGGCTCTTCGCAATCTGCCAATTGTCGCTCCGACCGGCGGCATCGTCCCACTTGGCGCCGTTGCCAGCGTTGAAATCGCCGATGGTCCGGTGATGGTGAAAAGCGAGAACGCCCGGCCCTCAGCTTGGGTCTACATCGACGTGCGGGATCGAGACATCGTCGGCTTTGTCAACGAAGCCCGACAAAAGGTGGCACGCGAGGTGCAGATGCCGCCCGGCTATTCGATCAGCTGGTCTGGTCAGTTCGAATATGCCGAACGGGCCTCGAAGAGGCTGGCCGTCATCGTCCCGCTAACGATTGGTGTGATTTTCCTGCTCTTGTATCTGGCTTTCAAGCGAGTGCGCGAGCCGCTGATCGTTCTCCTGGCGCTTCCGTTCGCGTTGGTCGGCGGCGTGTGGCTGATCTACCTCATGGGACATGCGATCTCGGTGGCTACCGCCGTCGGCTTTATCGCTCTGGCAGGCCTGGCCGCCGAGTTCGGGGTCATCATGCTGGTCTACCTCGACAAGGCAATCGAGGAGCGGATCGCGGCCGGTAAGTTCTCGAAGACCGAAGACCTCGAGGATGCGCTGATGGAGGGCGCGGTATTGCGCGTCCGGCCGAAGGCCATGACGGCAGCCGTGATTCTTGCCGGTCTCTTCCCGCTGCTAATCGGGGAGGGCACCGGCTCGGAGATCATGCAGCGACTGGCGGCCCCCATGGTGGGCGGGATGATCACAGCGCCGCTCCTATCCCTGTTCGTCCTGCCGGCCATCTACAAGCTCCTCGGCGTGAAGCAGTTCATGCGCGAGGCCGTGGATCCGCAGGAGCCCGATGTCGCCTCAGCCGCAAAACCGCAGATGACTTAGCCGAAGCCGAAAAAGTTGGATCACTGACAGCGAAGAGGAAGCTCAAGATGATGATGGAAGGTCACGGAATGGCAATGATGATGGGCATGGGAGTGGTCTGGCTCCTTACCATCGTGGTCCTGATCCTCGGGATAGCGGCGCTGATCAAATATCTCCGATCCGGCCCTCACTGATCGTCCGTCCGAGGAACGGGCGACACTTTGAATCAGATGAGGAGCCAAAAAATGGCCAAAGACGATGTGGTGCTGATCACAGGTGCCAGCGGGTTTATCGGAAGCGCCATTATTCGAAAGCTTGCGGGCGAATACACGCTGGTTGGCCTCGATCGAGCTGGCCCGCCTGACCCTCCGGCCCCTGCACACGCTGTCGATTTTGACTTGGGCAGCGATGAGGCGGTGCGCGCAGGCCTGGAGGTCGTCCGTGAGCGCTTCGGCAACCGCATCGCGTCCGTGATTCATCTCGCGGCCTATCACGACATCACCGGAGAGCCGAACCCGCTCTACGAGAAGGTCACGGTCCAGGGCACGCGTCGGCTCGTTGAGGCTCTCAAGGAGTTCGAGGTGGAGCAGTTCGTGTTCGCCAGCACGATGCTCGTGCATCGGCCGACGCCGACGATGGAGGAGCGAATCAACGAGGATTCGCCGATCGGCCCTTCCTGGCCGTACCCGGAGTCGAAGGTCCGCACCGAGGCCCTCTTGCGGGAGATCCACGGGAACATCCCTGTGGTGTTCCTTCGGATCGCCGGCGTCTACGACGACATAGGCCATTCCGTGTTTTTGGCCGAGCAGATTGCAGGCGTTTACGAGCATCGAATGAAGGCGCATCTCTATGCGGGGATGCTCTGCGCCGCCCAGTCTTCCATCCACCTTGATGATCTTACGGAAGCTTTCTCGAAGCTCGTCGAGCACCGAAAAGGGCTGCCGGGCGAGCTTCCGTTGTTGGTCGGCGAACCCGACGCGCTTGGCTACGACGAAATCCAGGACATCGTGCATCAGGCGATCCACGGGAAGGATTGGACCACCGTCCAGATTCCGAAGGCGGTGGCCAAGATGGGAGTGTGGCTTCAGGAAGAGGTGCTTCGCGACAAGAGCTTCGTAAAGCCCTGGATGGTTGATGAGGCCGACGCTCACTACATCGTCGACATCAGCCGCGCGCGAACGCTGATCGGTTGGGAACCTCGCAGATCGCTCCGGTCCACTTTGCCCAAGATCGTCGAAGCCCTGAAAAGGGATCCGGTCGGCTGGTACAGGAGCAACAAACTAGATCCGGCCCTGGTGGCCTGGCATGCAAGCACTCCCGAGGCGGCCGCTGACAAGACGCCAATTGGATCTGCCGAGGCTGCTGCGCAGGGAGGAGCAGAAACTCATCAGCATCAAGATCAAGGTGCAGCTGCTCTTTCCGGCTGCGATCTTATGGCTCTCATGGATCGTGATGAGCAGCGGGCCAGCTGGGCTCACTACGCAACGATTGGTCTTGGTCTGTGGCTCGCCACGAGTCCGTTCGTCTTCGGGGTGGCTGATGCAGCTTCGGTTCCCGACGCGGTGTCGGCGGTCACGTCCGGGCGAGGTCTCCCGTCGATCGAGTGGCGCAGCATGGCGCTCGCGATCAGCGACGTCTTCACAGGGCTTCTGATTGCGCTCTTCGGTTTTCTGTCCCTGTCCAACCGGACCGCATGGTTCGCACAGTGGGCGAGTACATTTGCAGGTTTGTGGCTGCTCTTCGCGCCGCTCCTCTTTTGGGCGCCAAGCCCAGCTGTTTACCTCAACGACATGATCGTTGGAGCGTTTGTAATCACCTTCTCGATTCTCGTGCCAATGATGCCGGGCATGAGCATGGACGGTATGATGGACCAGAAAGTCATCCCGCCCGGGTGGACCTACTGCCCTTCGACGGCCGCTCAGCGGCTTCCGATTGCCGCCATGGGACTTTTGGGGCTTCTGATTTCTCGGCACCTGACGGCGTACCAGTTCGGCCATATCGATTATGCTTGGGAACCGTTCTTCGTTGGCTCGATGAGCGATCCGAGAAACGGCACGGAAGAGATTATCACCTCCCATGTGTCGGAGGCGTGGCCGGTTCCCGACGCGGGCCTCGGCGCCGTCGCCTACCTGCTCGAGATCCTGATGGCTGTGATGGGCACCCGCGACCGGTGGCGCACGATGCCATGGATGGTCAGCTTCCTCGCGATCCTCGTCGTTCCGCTGGGGGTGACGAGCATCTACTTCATCATCATCCAGCCGGTCCTACTTGGCACCTGGAGCACATTGGCGCTGCTCGCGGCGCTCGCGATGCTGATCATGATCCCCTTCATGCTCGATGAGGTGATCGCCATGTTCCAGTTCCTGAGATGGTCACGGCGGCGCGGGAAACCTCTGATCCGGACCTTTTTCAAGGGAGGCGCGATCGACGCGGGTTCCGAGTATCAGGTGGACACGCTCGCAGAACCCCGGATGCTGTTCGCCGACGCCACAAGAGGCATCACTGTTCCTTGGACGCTGCTCGCGTGCGTCGGGATAGGTATTTTCCTGATGCTGACGCGGCTTCTGATCGGGACGAGCGGCTCCATCGCCAACACTCACCACGTCGTTGGAGCGCTGGTGATTACGGTGGCCGTCATATCGATGGCTGAAGTGGCGCGCGCGCTCCGACTTCTCATTCTTCCCATGGGGGCGTGGCTTATCACACTTCCTTGGACCTTGGAGGCGGCTAGCCCGCTCGATTCCGGAGTGAGCGCCCTCATGGGGCTCGTTCTGGGCATGCTCAGCCTGCCTTTCGGACGGCGAAGCAAGGAGCATTACGACAGCTGGGACGCCTACATTCGCTAGGCAACACAAGCTTGTGAGCGCTTGAGCCTGACAGCGTCGGCTTTGCGCCAATTGCCGACGTCGCGGCTGCTGCGGGATTTTTCCAGAAGATGGTGTATCGCGGCGGCTGCGGCGCGATCTGAGATCGGGAGCTGCAGCCCCTTCACGTACGATGCTGGCGAGGTCGCACTTGACCTCAGGCATTAAGGGAAGGAGCGACGGCGATGGCGCATTT